>LSCM01000117.1 GCA_001577185.1 Cloacimonetes bacterium TCS62
TAATACTATGAATTTAGCTGAAATTCGTAAACAACTGCACAAGATACCTGAATTAGGCTTTGAAGAAAAGAAAACAAATGAGTTCATTCTTTCAAAATTGCAAAAATACTCAGAGCTCAAAGTTCATACATTTGATTTTCCGGGTCTTTTAGCAGAGTATAAGGTTAATGATGATGATTTTAAACTTTTTCGAGCGGATATGGACGGATTACCGATTTCTGAGAAAACAAATTGCAGGTTTAAGTCGGAACATCTAGGTATGATGCATGCTTGCGGGCATGATATGCATATGACGATTTTGTTAGGTTTGATCGAAAGAGTGATACAAGAGCAGCCAGAGCAAAACGTTTTATTTTTATTCCAACCTGCTGAAGAGGGTAGAGGCGGAGCAAAAAGGATCTTAGAAACTGGAGTATTTAGAGAGTTTAGCATTGATGAAACATATGCACTACATGTAACTGATGAATTTCCAACAGGGACAATATCTACTAAACCGGGAATATTTTTTGCTAATACTCAAGAGCTTGAAGTTGAATTTATTGGGAAAAGTGCACACGTTGCTTTTCCGGAGAATGGTAAAGATGCCATAGCTGCTGCTTCAGAATTTTATCTGGATATTCAAAAAAGGCTAAATAAAAAATATCCTGAAAATAAAAGAGTAATTTGTGCATTTGGAAAGTTCAATGGTGGCACTGCGATGAATGCAGTTGCCGAGAAATGTAAGCTAGATGGCACTTTCCGAGCTTTTTCCGAAGCTGATCATCACAAGCTTAAAAATTTCATAGAAAAAACAGCAGAAGATATAGCTCAAAAATACCAGCTTGAGCATAGAATTAATTACTTAGCATATTATAAAGAAGTGGTGAATGATAAAGATCTTTTTTATCAGTTGGAAGATAGCTTAAAGGATAGTAATGTTGAAATAGAAAGATCAGAAAAAGTGTTTACTGGTGAAGATTTTGGCTTTTTTACAGATAAATATAGAGGTATTTTATTTTGGTTAGGCTGTAGGAAAGCTGCAGATGAAAAAAATGGCCTGCATTCAACTAAATTTTTACCTGATGAAAAGGCATTAAAAATAGGTGTTGAAATTTTTTGGGAATTGTTAAGAAATTAAGCAAATATTGTCTATAAAATAGTTGCTATTCGAATAGCTACTTTAAATTAGATCATCGTCATCAATATCGATATCATCAAGATCGTCTTCATCCTCCTGCATCCAATCCGGGCAAAAGATCAATTCTTCCGTTTTATCCCAACCGTCTACATTTTTTAAGCCATATCGGTCCAACATTTCCTTTTCCCATAAAGAGTAGCGCACTTTATCACCATCAAGTTTGTAGACCAGAACTGGTTTATGATATTTCCGTAGATCAAAATCCGTTTCACTAAGCTCAAAGAATTCCTTGATTCTTGTTTTATCTTCTTCAGCGATCATCATAATTTTTTTATCCCCTTTTTATGTATTATAGGTTGACCTTTTTTATATTCTTTAATTTCTCAATCATAAAAGTTGGTTTGTTTAGATGTGTCAAATAAAAAGGAAAATATTTTGAGAAAAGCAGCGATCGTAATCTTACTTATTTTGTCTGGAGTAGGCTTAATTGGATTTGAGCCTCAAATTGAGGACTTTGCCAATACTTATCAGTATAAATTATATATATCTTGGCTTAAACAAAACAATTTCAAGACAGATTTCCCGGCAGGTTTAACTTCTGAGAAGATTGTAAAAACTTTTAAAAATAAGGATGGTAGAAAGATCGAAGTAGAATATGCACTTCAAGATAGAAAAATTATTGATCAGCGAGAGAATTTACCGTTTATGTTCTTATTGGAAGAGGAGCTAGAGATACAACCTTATATAGATTTTTTAGAAGGTTTTATCTATCGAATAAATGCTTCAGATAAGGAATTTCTTTCCGATTATCTATCTTTTGGTGATATCGATTTACAATACTCAATATATAGTGACTCTTTAGCTTTGGATGTCCTATGGAAGAGTTATGCTCATAAACGTATTGCTGTTAAACCTATTGAACTTGAGCAATTAGATGATAAGCTGAAATTTAAAATAATTACAAAAAATAACAAGAAGATCATTATCACTTTACCAAAAAAAGAAGAACTTTCTGAGATCATAGCTAAAATTCGGCAGAGAGAAATTGGAAAATCTCTTAAAGTGAGTGAAATTCAGCAAAGATTCCCAGATAAGGTGAGCACGCTAAATAAACCTGATGAAATCTCTGTGAAGGATTTTACTAAGTACTCTCTTGCTGAATATATTTCCAAGTTCTATTCTAAACCTCCACCTAGAGAATTATTGAATAACAAAATAAAGAATGTTGATAACTTTTTAAAAGCAGAATTTCCAAATAGTAAGATATTCAAAGGTGAAAACAAATATTATATCAAGAACGTTAAAACTATTAAAGGTCTTTTGTCAGACATCAAATTAGAAGTAATTCACGAGCAAGATGGGATACACATAAGACCTTCGATCGATCATGATATTCAATCTAAAAAGTTCTATTTATCTCAAAGAGAGAACATTGATCTTAGCTCCTTAACAAATTATGAAATAGATAAGATATCTTCGTCTCTTCCCCATTTGATATACGAGCATCGGGCTTTGGGGTCAGATCTATTGAATTTTTTTTTGATACATGATGATGTTTTTACAACCTTAGTGATCAGGAGCGATAAAAGAGAGATTTATGAACTCAATTCTTATGCCGATCTACTTCTACTTATGAATAGATACTGGGAAAATAAAACTTCATTTTTTAATATTAAGGAAATTAAAAAGAAGGATGGACATATCGAATTTAAAGGTTTTCTTATCGTTAAAGATAATAAGAAGTACGATATGGCAAAGATTCAATTTTACCTAAATAAAAAATTTAAGATCGATATGATTATGATGATATTATATCCTGGTGAAGAGAATAATTAAGAGGAGTGCTTATGAAAATCTTTGAAACACACGCTCATTTAGATTTTGGACAGTTCGATAAAGACAGAGATAAAATTATCCAAAAATGTAGAGATAATAGTATTGAATTGATCATAAATGTAGGTGTTGATAAAAAAACAATAAAGGCAACTATCAATCTAGCAGAAAAATATGAAGAGATCTTTGCTGCTGTAGGTTATCACCCTCATGACGCAAAAGATCTTGATCTATCATTCATTAAAGAAAAAGCAAAACATCCTAAAGTGGTTGCAATAGGTGAAATTGGTCTGGATTATTATCGTAATTTATCTCCTAAAGATATCCAAAAAAAGGCTTTGATCAAACAGATAAAATTAGCAGAGGAAATTAATTTACCCATTATTATCCACGATAGAAATGCTCATGAAGATATTTTTCAGATTTTATGCGAACATAAGGTTAAAAATGCTGTATTTCATTGTTTTTCTGGTGATGAGATCTTGGCCGAGAAAGTCTTGGAAAAAGGATGGTTCCTCTCTTTTACTGGCATAATTACATATAAAAATTCCCACCTTGAGAATGTAGTTAGAATGGTTCCGAATGATAAATTCTTCGTTGAAACAGATTCGCCTTATTTGGCACCACATCCGAAACGGGGAAAGCGTAATTCACCGCTTAATCTTAGATATATAATTGAGAAGATTGCAGATATCAAAAGAATATCACCAAATCAAATTGCGGAATATTCTTTCCAAAATGCATCCCAGTTTTTTAATTTGGAATTATGAAAGAAAACCTAGAAATTAAAAAAAAACTTGAACTAAAAATCGCTCAAATAAACTTTGTGAAAAATTAATTAAGGAGGGAAAAATGGCAGTAAAGATTGATAAAGAACTCTGTATAGGATGTTCTGCGTGTATAGAAACTTGTCCAACAGAAGCCCTTTCTATGGAAGATGACAAGGCGGTTGTTGATGAAGAAAAATGTGTCGATTGTGGTGCATGTCTTGATTCTTGCCCTGTTGAGGCAATTTCTGCATAAAACAGAATAAACTACAAACTTAAGCCGACTTAACAAAGTCGGCTTTCTTTATTGACAAAAATCTTGAGTGCAGAAAGTTTCCAATAAATTATTTTTCATCTTTACCATTTATATTAATAATCGGAAGAATTTTATCCAAAAGAGGTATCTATGAAAGAAATGAATTTTGCAATTGATGTCGGTAATACGCACATTGTATTGGGTATATATTCAACTAAAAAACTGGAATTTTCTTGGCGCTTAAGTACAGATAAAGCTAAAACTGAAGATGAATATTTTAGTAAGATTCATACTTTGTTCTCTTCTGTATCAATTGGAGTTGGACAAATCTCTCATGCCGCAATAAGTTCTGTTGTACCTGAATTAACCAGAGTATTTACTCATCTTTTTGAAAAATTCTTCCGCCAGGCATCTTTTGAGATTGTTAATGCGTATTCAGATCTGGAATTAGAATTTCCCATGGAAGATCCTAGCTTTATTGGATCTGATCTTATTGTAAATGCATATGCTGCTATAAAAAAATATAAAACTAACTGTATTATTTGTGACTTTGGTACAGCTACAACGATTCAACTTATAGGTAAAAACGGACATTTTTTTGGTACGGTAATAGCACCAGGGATTCTAACCTCCACTAAAAATCTATTTCAGTCAGCTTCACAGCTTTCAAATATTAGTTTGCATAATCCTACAAAAATATTGGGAACAACCACAGAAGATGCACTTCTCTCCGGAGTATTAACCGGTAATACATTTATGATAGATGGGTTCATTAAAAGGATCAAAAAGGAATATGGGAATGAACTTGAAGATTTCAAAACGATTGCAACCGGTGGTATTTCACACTTGATCGCAGAGCAGTCTACTCAGATTGATGTTGTTGATAAACATTT
>LSCM01000118.1 GCA_001577185.1 Cloacimonetes bacterium TCS62
AATTTTGTTCTATTAGCCTTATAATCTTTGTATTTTGATCTAGAATTATTATCCATTTTTCCTCCCATTATCAGGAGATTTTGCAAAATTTTTATAAAGTTTTTTCTTCATGTATTTTTTGGGATCATTAGTCGAGCGACCGGGTCTTTGATAATAGGTTTTTGTAGAATATTCCAAAGTGTCAAAATCTCTTCTCATCGGTGGTTTTTCACTCCAGCCTTCCAAAACGAATGATTCATCAACTCTAGGTGATCCTGGGAAATTTATCCCGAACATCTCTTTCAGTTCTCTTTGATATTGCCAGGCATGAGCCCATAATTTGTGGATAGATGTCATCTCTGCCTGATAGCGTTCGATTAATACTTTTACAGCTAAATTAATTTTCAATTTGTAGTTATAGAGCATATAAGTAAGTTGGAATTTTTCATCTTCGATGCGATCTACAGCTTGCAAAAAGGCTAGATGTGTAAAACCTCCATAATGCTTTAAGTAAGTCAAAACCGCTATGGTATCTTTTTTTTCTATCTTAACGAAATGGAGGTCATCTCGCTTCTTCTCTGGATCTTTTATGGAAAATCTCTGTTTAAGTTCTTTTAATATTTCTTCCATTTTTTCTCCTACCAATTGTAATCCGGCATATCCCAATCTTTGATTATCTTCTTCTGATTGTTCTTATACCAATCGAAATTTTCCGCATATCTATTCATACCATCGCATTCCCCAGCTTTGATATTCTCCTTCAGTTTATCGAATCCGGCGATCAAAGATTCCGGACGCGGCATACAGCCGGCAACATAAATATCTACTGGTATATAATGATCAATACGATTAATTGTATAGTAACTATCGTAATACATACCGCCGTTAATAGTACAGCTTCCTAAAGCTATAACAAATTTTGGTCCCTGCATCTGCTCATAACTTCGCACTATTCTTTTGATAGTTTTTAGAGAAGCATAACCACCAATGATGAAAACAGAAGATTGTCTGGGTGTAGGTCTAGGAGCAATTCCATATCGGAAAATATCGAATCTAGATGTCATCAAAGGACGCAGTTCAATAGCTCCACAACCTGTACCATATCCTAAGATCCATAAGGATTCAGCTCGTGCCCAATTGAGAAACTTTTCCAAATATTTATTCAAAGGTTTCACCGGAGCTGGTCGGGCATTACTAAATAAAGTTTTTTCCTTTTCCGATAAACCAGAATTAGCTAATTTCATCTCTTGCTCAATTTTATTAATATCTTTTTTCTTCACAATATCTCCTTAAAAATAGGCAACAATAATAATTGCTGCAATTCCAATCAATGTAGGCCACTTTAAGAAAAATCGCATCGATTGCTCTGGTCTAAATCTTGGGAAAGCTGCTCCTACAAAAACTGAGAACATGTAGATCAAAAATGTCTTAACTATCATTATTGCTAACGCTACGAATATATTTGGATGAGCTGCACCACCAAAATACAAGTTCATAAAAAGCACTAGTTTGGCAGCTCCAAAAAGTCCACGATTGGTTTGCAGAGTTGCCAGGAAACTGCTGTTCATCTCAATTGGTGGTCCGATAGGAATTTCCTGCGGAGCCAGAACAATGCTGAAAGGTGAATGCATATTCATTCCCAGCATAGAGATCATTGCTGCGACCACAGCCAGAGGATTCGTAAATAAGGTCCAATTCAAGATCCCACCTTGCTGCGCTGCTACGATCGTAGTTATATTTAGCGTGTTATATTGAATAGCAATTGCAATAACCGAGAGAGCAAACGGAACTTCAAAAGTTGTCATTTGAGAAAGACCACGTGAAATTCCGATTGGTGAATAAGGATGACCTCCTTCTCCGGCACCGAGAGCCATTCCCAATTGACCAAAGAAGATAAAATACATAACCAGAAGCAAATCTCCAGCCATAGAGAAATTTGAAAATACAACCGAGCCAAATATTACAGGGATAAAAAGATAAGTTCCTAATCCTCCAGCTAAACGGAATACCGGTCCTAGATAGTACATTATCCCATGTGAAATTGCCACACTTTTTCCGTGTGTTTTGATGATATCCACAAAAGGCTGCCAAACTGGAGGACCGAACCTGCCATGCACTCTTGCGTATATCTTCCTAACGACTCCATTCAAAGATAAACCATAGATAATTGCGACTAAAACAGAAATAATAGCATAAGTTATTTTAATAATCATTTATACTCCCAAGAACATATATAATACAACAATATATAAAATTATATGTAAAATGTAGGTTTGCCCGTTCCCAGTGTAAATATGACGGAATAAACCGGCTAAAGAATTTGACCATTCACTAACCGAATTCCAAAAATTCTGTATCCTGGGTTTTGTTAAACCACCAAGTGCTTTGTAGTAATGCGAGAACATATTATGAGCAAAATGAGTGGTTTGTGGGCTGTCCGGTCTTTCAGCAGCAAAAACAATATTGAATTGCTTCACTTTCTGCGTTTTACCATTGAACCAAATAAGGAAAATAAGTGGGACAATAAAAACTCCCATTGTAACCATCATGACCTTATATCCATTCCAATATCCCAAAGAACTAGCTACATTATAACCATCGATTTGAATTGTGGAAGTGAAATAATTCCCCACAATATTATTTAGCGGATTGATGATCAGATTAGGAAACATCGAGATAGCCATAATTCCAATAATGAAGATCACCTGTGGTATCAGATACCAGATCGGAGCTTCTTTGAGCTTTTGATGTTCATATTTTAGCTGACCTAAGAATATCGTGTGGATCATTCTGTAAAGATAAAGGAAGCTAACTGCACTGGCAAAAAAGAATAGCCCAGCCTGTAAAAACCATCCTTTTTCAAACATCGATGTATAGAGCAGCCATTTAGAGCCAAAACCGGATAGAGGTGGTACCCCAGAAACTGCAATTATTCCTATTAATACAGTAATGTAGGAAAGCGGCATTTTTTTTATCAAGCCCCCCATTTTATACATTTTTCTGGTTCCGGTTCGATAGATCACACCTGCAATAGCAATGAAGATCATAGCTTTGAACATAAAATGATTAAGCGTAAGATACAAAGCCGAGATCCAACCCAGATGGCTTAGTAAACTCATTGAAGCTATGATGTAGCCTAATTGACTCATACTGGAATATGCCATAAGCCTTTTCACATCCTCCTGGAAAGTTGCCAAAAAAGCACCTACAATAGCAGTTAATGCGCCTAGCCAACCCAACCAATAGAAGAGATTGAAATCGGGTGAATGCTTTAGAAAAGAAATAGCAATAATAAGAAAACCAAAGATACCGGTTTTACTAAAGATTGCTGAGAAAAAAGGTGTAACTTCATCTTCAGATTCTGCATAAGCTCCTGGTATCCAAATATGAACACCGAAAGAAGCTGATTTGATCAAGAACCCGATGATAAGTAAAATCATAGCTGTAAGCGGAATTTGCACTGCACCGATAGAATTGACTATGGCTTCACTACCCAAGTAAGAAGGCATAAAACCGAAACCTGCCAGCATTGAATAAGCTCCAGCTAATGAAAAAATAAAAAATATTAAGGCAGGTAGTTTCGCCTTCTTTCCTCTTAAGATCAAGAGATAAGCAGCGATGGTCATAAATTCCCAATTAAGGAAAAAGCTAAGAAAACTCCTCGCTATAATCAGATTTCCCATCGCCAGGACCATCATTAGTAAATAGCCATAGAATCCATCCCCTTTTGTTTTTCGATTCATTGTTGAGATGATCAAAATCCCACTACCGATCACAAATATAATACCAAATATTGATTGAAGATCACTAACCAAGGGATATAAATTATAACCGTAAAAAGCAACCGTTAGAAGTGAAATTAATCCTCTAATTTTGGATGGGAGATCCTTTAGAACGTACATTAGGAAAATAGCAAAGATCGGTAAAAAATGCAGTGTTGCAAAGGAATATACATTTGTCATTATCCAGAATGAAACAATGAACATTATCATAACAAAAACTGCTGTAGGAATAATTTTAGAGAATGCTTGATCCTTAGCTATTTTAGAAGGACTTTCATTTTTCAATGTATGACCAAGCCAACGGAAAAGATAAAAAGCTTCAAATAAAGAACCAAGTAAAACAGCTATCAGCCCCCAATAAAAATGATTGCTGATAAATACTTTTGCCATTTCCCACTTTGCCCAAAAACTCGGGAATGGCGGTAGTCCTGCCAAAGCGAACAGGAGAACACCAAACATTAGAAGAAATGGCAGATTCCCTCTTAAAACTCCCCAGTCTCTTATATCATTCTTTTTGACGATCCCAGCAATCCAGAAAAGTCCAGCTTTTGCTAAGAAGTGATTAATAAAAATTCCACCTGCTATTAATAATACCAAAGATGGTGATAAACCGATCTGTGTTGTAAAGGAAATTGCTGATACTACTAAACCCATTTGCGCTATTGAAGAATAACCCAATAATCTTTTAGGATCGGTTTGTTTAAGTCCAACTAAGTTTGAAAAGAAAAATGTTATAATGCCTGCTCCCACGAATATGGATAAATATTGTTTGGGGAAAAGAGGAACTATTTTGTAAAAAACGAATAAAATAGCTGCCGAATTGACCACAGCGATCACGGAAGCAAATCCTGAGTTAGCAGCTTGATAAACATCTAGAGCCCAGCCATTAGCAGGGAAAGGCTTTAATTCTATAAACACAGAAATGAGCAGAATGAAAACCGAGAATATTCCTAGCTTCATAGTTAGTAATGAAGAAGTACTAATGATAGTATCAAGATTGAGGTTGCCAGTAAAATAATATACAAATATCACTCCAAGCAGAAAAAATGTGGAAGTTACTCCACCGGCGATCATATATTTGAAACCAGCTGAAAATGATCTTATATCCTG
>LSCM01000119.1 GCA_001577185.1 Cloacimonetes bacterium TCS62
TATGTTACAAGCAAATTTCTTCATACTATTTCAAAAGCAATGCTTTATTTTTTAACAATAGCTTATCAGTTTTAAGTTGATAAAAATAAACACCTGAAGCAACTTGTTTACCTGAATTATCTTTTCCATTCCATAAAAATGAATGATTACCCTTTTCTAGGAAGAGTTTATCTATAAGTGTGCGAACTTTTTGCCCTTTGGAATTATAAATCTCCAATTTGATATTATTTGTTTCATCGTTGAGATAAAAATGAATTCTTGTTGTCGGATTAAATGGATTTGGATAGCAGGACAGATTAGTAGTCAGGAGTGAGGAATTATGAATTGTTGGTTCTTCTATTACGGAAACAGAATCTTGCCACTCGTAAGCCCCCATGTCTATAGTAGTTCCGTAAACTCTTGGATTACCAGCCAGATCGTATTGAGGTAATTCTATTCCTGTAGGTAAATCCAACGTGCCGGAATCGATGCAGGAAGAACCTATTTGCAGGTAATATGGAAAATCTCCAGTACCTAACCAGAGAGGGTTTTCGTTGAGATTTGTAGTTTCATCCCAGTTGATTATTACATCCTCACCAGGGATTATGATTATGTTATCTTCTCCACCTTCAACTAATGAATTATATATATTTATTGTTAAAGGATTACTTTGGTTTAAATTCCCAATATAAAATTCATTAGGAAAATCTCCATAAAAGATCGAATTATAAATATTTAAAGTATTACCTTGAAAACCACCTAAAAATGCACTCCCATTTTGAGTTGTGGAGTTATTTCCAACAGTACAATTTATCATATCAACATCGATATTGTTAGAAAAATGAATACCACAGCTTGATTCAGGCCAGTCAATATTTTGGTCCACATTTTCAGTAATCTGTGTATTATAGAATATTGCTTTATGATCTGAAGTAAATTCATCTCCAAAAATAAAAATAGGAGTAGCTGAGAATACATCAGGGTGATTATTTTGAGAGCAGTTATTAATAAATAAGTTCTGAAAAACTGAAATTTGATTATCTATATAAAATCTTATGTCTATTTGATTTCCACCTAAGTTATCTATAAATTTTGTATTCTCAATTATTGAATTAATACAATAGAAATATACTAAACTTCCACCAGAATTATTTTGCATTCTACAATTCGATATAGTTATATTATTATTTTCTATTTGATATGGATTACTGAAATAAAGCAAATAGGATGGATTGGGATGGAACACAAACCCGTTTTTAAATGTAATATTCTCTATACTAAAATCGCGATTCTTATTCGCTGAGTACAATATTGTATTCATATCTTCTGCATCTAAAATTGTATTATCAACTGACTCTCCGACGAGTGAGACGAAAGCTCGACAAGCAATAGGAAAAAGTTGTCCATTAGAGCTATATGAATAAATACCATCGGTAACATGAATTGTATTCGGATGCATACTGTCTGATGCTATTAAGGTGTATGCAAAATTGATTGTTTGCAGAGGATCATTCTGTGACAAACCACTGTTATCGTTTGAACCGTCTGTTGATACAAACAAATCGGCATTTACAGGTTCAATTTTTGCGTTTTGAATATCCATGACTATATCATCTATTTGTATGCCTAATGTTGATGTTGAACTCACAAAGTAATAATCAGGTTGCATCACAGTAAATGTATCTACAAAAACATACAAAGAATCTTCACAATCCCACCGTTTATATATATCACTACCATAATGAGCATAATTTAAATATATACTGCATAAATTATTAGTATCAAAACTAATAGAGGAATCATTATCAAGACAAATCCCTCCACCAATTCGATATGCATAATTATTATTGATGTTTATGTTAATTAACATAGAATTGCTATTTCCAAAATAAATTCCACCTCCAAATCTTGCCTTATTATTCTCAACGTTACAATAAGATAAAGTGGGAGATGAATTCTTTACATATATTCCACCTCCAGCTAAAATAACACTATTAGTTACCCAGGGATTACCTGTACCATTTATAATTGTAAAACCGCAAAGATGAGCGTTCTCATTTTCTCCATTCTCGAAGGTTACAACAGAACATGTTTGATTTCCATCAATGATAGTATTATAGATGTATTGCACATCACCAGTTGTTAAATAAAGGCTTCCAATAGTAATATTTTTTCCACCAAAATTTATATTTTCGAAATAAGTTCCCTGATAGACCAAAACTGTATCTGTATTTGCTGAAGCCATTATTCCTTCTTGAATGGTTGTGAAGTCTCCTGTGCCATCTTGTTTGATGCTAAATGTAGTGCATAAAAGTACCGAGTAAAATAGACAAAATAAACAGATAATGTAAAAATTGGATTTCAAATTGAACCTCCTTTAAATTACCCTTTTGATTTAATTACATTAACTATGATTAATCAAAGTGGAAAAAGTTGAGCAAGCGAGAAATAACTCACTTGCTCTTTATAGATTATTTCAAAAGTAACATTTTCTTCACTAACTCTTTTTTATCCGTTTTCAATTTGAAGAAATATACTCCGGAAGCTACTGATTTATCATTAGTATCTTTTCCATTCCAAATTGCAGTATGTGTTCCATACAGCATATCAGATTTCAAAAGTGTTCGTACTTTTTGTCCTTTCAAGTTATAAACTGAAAGCTGCACTTTTGAATCATTTGGTAGTGAAAACTCAATTATTGTGGTAGGATTAAATGGATTTGGATAATTATCAGCTTTTAGAATATGCAATTCTGGAGTGTTATTTTGGTTTCCATCATTAGGGATTTTTACTTGTGCAAAATCAATTCTTCCTGCGTATAAATTTCCGTTGATATACAATCCTGTATTTGGATTAAGTACTTCATAATCAGAAATTTGTTCTATATTACGTTGATTATTTATCAATTGAAATGAAATATCTCCTGATCCTCGAACTGTGTCGTCTGTATATACTAATACTTGTTCTGCAGGCTCATCTACAACTATTGCGCCTACACAGACTTCATCTTGAAAGACACCAATTTCAATAGTGTTGTCAGGAATCTCCATGATATCAATTACTTCATAATCAGGTAATTCATTATATACAAAGTATTCAGGCTCTTGTTTATTGGATTCACTTGGGGTCTCATTAGAAATATTCCATTGAAAGTTAGGAATGTCTTCGTTTACTCTGATTACATATCCCTTCTCATAATAAAGTGGACGAATTGTGCTGCTGGGTCTAGGTTCCGAGCGAGGTGTATCCCAAATGTATGCCCAATCTTCTGCCTTAATACTTACAACTTTATCAAAATGATCACCAAAAGCATCATCAGTATCCTGATTATCTTTGACCCAATATCCGATCCAATTATCCTCTCCTGCAAATAGAGAAATGGATGTGTTTGCTTGTAGCAATGTACCTTCCCGTGGAATGGTTCTTGGAGTACCCACATTTTGTATATCAGGCAAAACCTTAATTTTATAGCAACGAGAACTTTGAAGTTGGTAATTTGGATTTGTCCAATCAGGAGGGTTGTATTCTAAATTTCCATAACCTTCATAACCTTCATTTCTTACTTCTATATGTGTAATTTCTCCAAAGTTTGAGATTGTTTCCAGAAGAGGAACTGCGGCAATAGTTTCGTTGTTATCTCTATCTAGTACAGGAAATGATTCCCAATTCCAGTCATTATAGATGGGTTTTTCTACCCAAAAGAGTTCAATATCTGGAACCAACATATAATTTGAGTTATCAACAACTTGAAAATATTGATCAGTATCTTCATATCTGGATGACTCGTAATCAATCCTGAAAATCGTATTGATCTCCGGCATTTCATCAAACTGTATTGTATATACACCTTGAAATGGGTAAAAGTTACCAGTTACTATCTGATTTGTTGTAAGATTTTCACAAGATACGTCAACTTCAAAGATAATATCAGCATAGGAATTACCATCAATTGCCTGCCCTGTAATGGTAAGAGCAGCTGGTTTTATGTTAATAATAGCTCTTTGAGATTCAGTAAAATTATGATTTCCAGGTGTAAGGGATTGCAAGGCATAGAAACCACCATGATTATTTTCACCCCACCCCCAATTTATCAAGAAGAAGTATTCAGGATCACAAGAAACAATATTGCAACCATGGATTACAAAAGCATGAACTCCTGATCCAGATCCTCTATAATGAATTGGTCTATCGCTTAACAACTCATTTTCAAGTAGTTGACACCATAATTGATATGTATAAGAAGATTTACATTGTCTCTCTGCATAATAACCAAAACATTTTTTATATCCTTCTAGTTGAGTAGACCAAACTCCCGTTTGATCCACACCATACATTGCTTTTTGTGAAATGCCACTGGCAAAACTTAAAGCTGCTAAATGCTCATCTGTTGTCAGATTCTGATTCGAATCAAATACACTTCGAATTTCATCCATGTAAACATCCAGCTCCTCAAAGTCAGGGAAATCATAAATAAGTGCTTGCTCATCAATTTCTATACTTTCATCAGTAAAAGTTGTATAATTAGATGGTACAATTTCATTATCAAATTCATAATCAGCAATGTATTTGTGATAGTTGATTATCTGACCCATAGCCACAGGTCCACAACCAGCAACACATCTGGTTCCATCAATAGCTGGCACAAAATCATTATAAGGACTTCCCTGATGCCATGTCCTTGGCATCTCAAGAATTATACTTATTTCATCAGAAGGCATGTTGTTATTAGATAGATCTAACCATAAATCTCGATTCTCCTGTACAATGATACCACTATCAATAACATCATATATTT
>LSCM01000012.1 GCA_001577185.1 Cloacimonetes bacterium TCS62
ATGAATTGATCAGTAGTTCCGAATCATCAGCTGTAGCAAAAGCTCAATGGTTTAACACAAATAAAATCTCTCTACTTATAATGACTCTGATTTTAACGATCTCAATTATTTACTTTATCTACTCCGCTAAAAGAGGAAAAGAACTTTACATACGCAAAATTGGTGGCTTGGAATCTTTAGATGAATCTGTTGGAAGAGCAACAGAAATGGGCAGACCAATATTATTTATACCCGGTACCCTTGATCTAAATGATATGCAAACAATAGCAGGATTAACAATGTTGGGAAAATTAGCTCAGAAAGCTGCAGAATACGATGCAAAATTAATTGTACCAGTTTGTAGATCAATGGTGCTCTCGACTGCTAAAGAAATTGTGAAAGAATCATATATGAAAGCAGGTCGACCTGATGCATTCGATCCTGATTCTGTTTTTTATCTAACTGATGATCAATTTGGATTTGTAGCGGGTGTAGATGGTATAATCGTTCGTGATAAACCTGCCGCAAATTTCTTCTTAGGAGCCTTCTACGCCGAATCGCTCATCCTTGCAGAAACTGGTTTTACAAGTGGTGCTATTCAAACAGCAGGTACGGCTATGCCTAGCCAACTCCCGTTTTTTGTAGTCGCTTGCGATTATACACTAATTGGTGAAGAACTTTTTGCTGCTTCTGCCTACCTTTCGAAAGATCCGCATCAATTGGGAAGTCTGAAAGGGCAAGACCTTGGAAAGGCAATATTTGTAATACTTTTGATAATTGGAGTTATCCTAGAGATCTCGAACATACATTTTCTAAAAGATTTTTTAACAATACATTAGGGTGGAAAGATGAAAAGAAAATTACCTTTGGTCATTACATTTTCTATAGGAGTTCTGCTAATAATTTCAGAATTTATTCCTCATAAACCTTTCGGAACTTTATCTGGTGAATTGGAAGAATGGTTTTTAATAATTTCTGGATTTGCCATAATATTGGGACAATTGAGTTTATTCAAGGTTAATCTTTTTAAAGTTAGATTTAAACAAAAGGATTGGCAATTTTCAATCGTAACGTTGATCAGTTTTGTCATCATGGTAGGATTTGGACTTCTGTGGGGAACGGAAAATAGCTCCGGAATATTTGGTAATGGTTCGAGTATCATTCAACTGATCGGAGATAAACCTTTTGATTATCTGTTTCATAATGTGTATCAGCATTTACAAGCTACCATGTTTTCATTACTCGCATTTTTCATAGCCTCTGCTGCATATCGTGCTTTTATTGGAAGAACAATTGAATCCAATCTGTTACTTATCGCAGCTGTTTTAGTTATGCTCGGTAATACGACTTTAGGTGGATTTTTGACCAGCTGGTTACCAGAATCATTAAAGTTTCTACATTTACCTGAGTTAAAACAGTTTATTATGACTTATCCGACAACTGCAGGGCAAAGAGCAATAATGATCGGAACTGGATTAGGTATTATAGGTAGTTCACTTAGAATCATTCTAGGAATAGAACGATCCTATTTGGGAGGTAAGTAATGGCTAAAGAGAGAAAAAAAATTGATCGAAGATGGGTATTTTTACTCATCTTTATAGGCGTTGCTATACCTTTGATCGTTAAAATAGGATTACCCGTTGAAACAAGTAAAAATGTCGAAATGGTTTACAACTTAGTAGAAAATACTCCAGAGGAATCGACCGTTTTAATCTCTTTTGATTATGATCCTGCAAGTATGCCAGAGCTGCATCCAATGGGTAAGGCAATATTAAAACACTGTTTTAGAAAAAATATAAATGTTATCTTCACTGCAATGTGGCCAATGGGTGTTCAGATGGCTGAAGATTTGATCGACCAATTACAAGTTGAATTTCCTCAGATCAAATATGGAGAAGATTATGTAAATCTTGGCTTTAAAGCTGGAGGAATGGTAACCATACAATCGATGGGTAAAGATCTAACCAAAATATTCCCTGAAGATATGTATGGAACACCAATAGATGAATTACCAATTATGGATGGAATTAAAAATTTCAATAATATTATGTTTGTTTTCTCACTTTCAGCTGGTTCTCCGGGAATTAAGGAGTGGGTTCAAATTGTTCATGATAAATTTAACAAACCTACATCGGGAGGATGTACTGGGGTGAGTGCTCCAGCAATCTTACCTTATGTAAATGAACAACAGCAGTTGACTGGTCTTCTCGCTGGTATGAAAGCAGCTGCTGAATATGAGTATATGATTGGTGCACCTTCAACTGCAACAAGTGGTATGGATGCACAATCTATTGCACATTTTATTATTATTATTTTTATTGCTATCGGAAATATTAATTATTGGCGTGCAAAAAAATCTAATGAGAAGGATGGTTTATAATGCTTGGCTTTTTTAATATCCTCGGAATATGGTTAGGCGCATTGTTTACTTTTGCAATATTTAGTTTCTTATACAAAGATAATCCCTTTTATAAAACAGCTGAGCATATATTTGTTGGTCTTTCAGCTGGCTACTGGTTTATTTATACTATTTATTCTATACTTATTCCCAATTTATATAATCCGCTTACGAGTAATATTAGTAAAAATTGGATCTTATTAATACCTGCTATTTTGGGAATCATGATGTTATTACGTCTTATCCCTAAGTTCGACTGGATAAGTCGATATCCAATTGCCCTGATCATTGGTACTACATCAGGTGTATTTCTATTAAGATACTTAAAGTCGGATGTTATTAATCAATTAACTGCAACATTAATCAATCCATTTAGTAGTGGGGATTGGGTGGAAGTGGTTGGTAAATTTATGTTAATATTTGGAACTTTAACGGGTGTTATTTATTTCTATTTTAGTAAAAAACATACCGGTACTTTTGGAGCTACTGCCAAAATCGGTATATACTTTCTAATGATCAGCTTTGGAGCTGCGTTTGGATACACAGCTATGGCCCGTATTTCTCTGTTAATTGGAAGATTACAATTTTTATTAGGTGATTGGTTGGGATTAATTAGCCCATAAATGTTTGGATTGCCATGCTAAAAAAAATACTTCTGCTCGTTATAATAATTAGTTCAAATTTTTTATTATCCCTTACGAAAATTGACAGTTTAAAAAGTAATTTGGAAACTGCATCTGATATACAAAAGATCTTTATTCTGGAACAACTTCAAGAAGAATTTTGGGCAATCTATCCTCAAGCAAGTTTAGAATACTGCAAACAATCAATAAAATTAGCTACTAAGTTGAAGAAAAATTCTTTACAAGTAAAGGGACTCTCAAATTATGCTAAAACTTATAAAATACTCAAAGACTATTCTAAAGCCATTATTTATTATAAATTAACTTTAGATAAAGCAGAAGAAATTGATGCTAAGGTTATAATTATTTCAACATTATTGAATTTAGCAGAGGCATATTTAAAACAAAATGACAATGTCGAAGCTTTTGATTATGCGCTACAAGCTTCTAATATGAGTAAAGAATTCAATGATATGAATTCACTAGGAAAAAGCCGATTAATAATATCTGATATTTACAAACATCTCAATGAATTTGATAAAGCTATGAGTAATTATAAAGTTGCATTAGAATTGTTTAAGAAAACCAATGATCCAACTTCTCAAGCTGTAATTCATGAAAAAATGGCACATATCTACAAAGTTAAAAACGATATCCAAAATTTTAGAAATCATTATAACTCAGCAATATCGATCTATATTAGAACGGATGATAAAGAGGCTTTATTAAGATCTTATGAAACTTATGGATTATTTATGAAAGCTAATGATCTAATCAAAGAATCGAATTATTATTTTACTAAATACGCTGAAATAAACGAAGAAATAGAAAGAGATTTCGCTCAAAACAAAGACCTATATTACTATGAATATTATACTGCTAAAGGTAATACAAAAAAAGCTTTGAGTTTTTACAAAAATTACCAACTAAAGCAGGATTCTCTTAAAAGCCAAAAAACTAAAAAAGATATTGATAATTTAATCGGCAAGGTGAAAAATGAATTTGAAAAAGAGACGGATAAATTAAAATCTGATATTTACAGCAAAGACTCTCAAATAAAACAGATTAAAGAAGAAGCGGATAAGATCAAAAGTGAACAAAAAAAAGTTCTAGAAGAAGTTAATAGGAAAAAACAGATTATAGCAAAACTCGAATCAGATACGAAAAAGAAATCTGAAATTCTTCAGTTCACGAATAAAAGAAAAAATGAATTTTTAGTGGAAGTGTCTAATGAGTTGATGGAATCTGAAAAAAAACTCGAGCAACTGGCGACTACAGACCACTTAACTAAGTTACCAAATAGACGTTCTATGGTTGAAAAATTAAATTATCAACAAAAAAGATATGAAAGAAATAAGAAGCCCTTTTCAGTTGTGATAGCAGATATAGATGATTTTAAAGAAGTAAATGATAATTTTGGGCATGAGTGCGGTGATCATGTTCTCAAATCTATTTCCGATACCTTCAGGTCTATGATAAGACAACAGGATATTTGTGCTCGTTGGGGTGGTGAAGAATTTTTATTTTTATTTCCCGAAACGGATGAAGATGGAGCTGAAGTAATCTCCAATAAAATACGAAAAAAAATCGAAAAAACTATTATTATATATAACCAAAAAGAAATTGATATCACAGTGAGCTTTGGAATAGCTCAATATTCATATCCCAAATCAATAAATAACTGCATAGCAAATGCAGATAGCTCTTTATATGCAGGGAAAAGATCAGGTAAAAATAAGGTTGTATGCGCATCTATATTAAAAGACAAAGGAGTTAAATAATTGAAAGTATTTAGTGTAAGTGGTTTACATCATACAGGGAAAACAACAACAGTTATTCAATTGATGAATGAGCTTAGACAAAGAGGATATACTGTCCAATCTATCAAAGATATTCATAGTGATAAATTCACTATGGAAAAAGTTGAGAGCAATAGTTGGAAACATTGGAAAGCGAGTAATAATATCGTTATAGCACGAGGTCTTAACGAAACGTATCAGATCTGGCATAAAAGGTTAACTTTGAATGAAATGCTCAAGCATTTAGATGCTGATTATGTAATCGTTGAGGGTATGAAAAAAGCTGCTATCCCTAAGATATTTTGCGCTAAAAGCAAATCCCAACTTGATGAATACGTTGATGATACAGTATTTTCTATCTCTGGTGTTTATGCAAATGATAATAACAAATATAGGAATCTACCGGTTCTCGATGCTACCAAAGATATAATTCAACTAACAGATCTAGTTGAACGGAAAGTTTTTGAAGTACTACCTTTAGCCAAACCTGAATGTTGTAGTGAATGCGGATTCAGTTGCTACGCAATGGTCGGTAAAATTCTTACAGAAGAAAAGAGCAGAGATGATTGTAAAACAGACAGAAATTTGGAAGTTGAGGTAAGATTTAACCATGAACTGATTAACATTGTTCCATATGTACAAAGTACAATCAAGGATGTTATTAAAGCTCTAACCAAAAACCTTAAAGGCTATAGTAAAGGTGATAGAATTGATATCACGATTAATGAGTTAGAATGAAAAATATAATCATCCAAACAGATAAGGAACAAGTAATAAAAATCTGCCAAAGTAAAACCCACTTCCAAAAAGAACTGTATATTTACAATAAAGAATTTCCATTTACACCAAAATTATTAGATGATGATAACGAAAATACACTCATTCTAGAATATATTGATGGCATTCAAATCGGTAAATTAATTGAACCAAATTTTAGTCAATTAGCTACAATTATTGCTGATCTTCATAATTGTGAAAATAAAAATGGGAAAACTATCTGCCATTTTGATAATAATCCGAAAAACTATTTATTCAAGAAAAAAAAATACTACATGATCGATTTTTCAAACTGGTGTTATGATTTTCCGGAAACAGATCTAATACATTTTTTACTATTTTGGGCATCAATAACAAAGTACAAAAAATTTAAACGTATTTCTAAGAAATTCATAAATAAATATAGCCAGATCAGATCTATAAATACTCTTGAATGGAGTTTATTATTTCCTGAAGTTACTAAAAGATTTGATTATCGCAGAAAAAAACACAAAAAAATTGAAACTAATGATGATCTAATAAGAAATAGAAACTTTCTAAATGAACTTTGTTGATGATATTCTATATACAAGTGCAAAATTTTTAAGCTTTTTTTATAATTACGATTAGTTAAACAACAAATTTATTAACTTCTTATCTAGTTAATTGTAGTTAATTTCCAGAAAAACTAATATTCGTATATTGCCCAGCAGTTAGTTCAACTTCTATTATCGGATACTCGTTGCTATAATTGTCAATGATCTTTAATTGTGTGTTCTGTGGAGAAACAGGGAAGGTTTCAGTACTTTCGGGTAGAATCATATTTTCCAAAACATTATCTGACCAAACCGAAATACTATCTTCTCTTAGTAGAATTTGATAAATATGAATAAAATATGAAATATTTGTTATCTCGATCGCAGCTCTATCTTGTAAAACATAAAGATGTTTATCTTCTCCAGGTTTCATTGTAACCTTGAAATCTTGAGGTTTAATAAACAACGATCCAGAATAAGTGACAGGTATTTTTTCTTTCTCATGGATTAGTAAGTATGAATTCAAATAATAAGTAATATTTACAGGTTCACAATTTTCAAGCATAGGATAAATTTGACCATCGACTTTGACTTCTACCATCTGAGGTGCATCATTATGAATAATCAAATGAGATTCTTTAGTACATCCTATAAATAAGACTAATATAAATAAAACAAGAGTTTTGTTAGTCATGATTTTCCTCCAGTTACATTTTACAATAAACTTTTTAAGCTGTAAAGAAATAAAATGTGAGAAATGTATTACTTGACAAAATGTAATTTACTCAAATACTTTTATAAAATTAAATTCTGGAGGGGTATTTATGAAGATTTTTGTTGGCAAACTTTCGCGAGAAGTAAACAAGGAAGCATTGTTGGGACTCTTTACAGAATATGGTAAGGTTGGATCATTTGATGTGTTAATTGATAAGATCAATGGAGAATGGTTAACGTTTGCCTTCATTGACATGCAAAAGTCTGAGGCTACAGCAGCAATTGATGCACTCGATGGTAAAAAATTCAATGGAGACACGCTCAGTGTTCATACTGCTCGAGTTAAAACAGAAGATAGAAGATTTGATGATCCACCACCAAGTCCTCATCAGGATCTATAATGAAGATATACATTGGTAATTTGCCTTCAGATGTTACTCATGATGAGATAAAAAATTTACTAAAGCAATTTGGCACAGTTAGTAATGTAAAAACTGATGTACAATTCAGTAATAAAAAGCTAGTCCAATATGCTATTATTGGTATGCCAGATCATGCTGAAGCAATAAAAACCATTGAGCAATTAGATAAATATGAATTTCGTAACTATGTATTGCAAGTAAATCCTGCTCGAACAGGACCTAAAAACCGAAGACGTGATGGAAGAATCGGAGGAAGACGCTCAAGCGACCCCTCCATTTCATATTTTTAGTCATTCAATATTTGTATTAACTCTTTTTTGAATTTTAACCCATCATTTTTTACACTTTTTAAAATTTGTGGAGCTTTATGGAATTCTAGAATTCCAACATCTTCTAATTGTGGTTTTATATAAATATCGGGTTTGCTAAGATTCATTTGATAATCAACAATTGATGATTGTAAAATTTCATAACTTATCATCATATTATCGAACCAGTTTGGTAATTTATTTTTAGCAGGAACTTTCCTCGATCCTGAAACATCTATTGCAATAATTATATCACAATCTTTTAATAGGTCATATGGTAGATTATTAGTTACTCCTCCATCGATCAGAACCTTGTCATCGATAACCACAGGTTCAAATATTCCAGGAATTGACATACTAGCTCGAATGGCAGCTACAAGATCTCCTTCAGTAAAAATCACTTCCTCACCTTTCCAATAATCTGCTGCTACAATTTTCAAAGGGATTTTCAATTCAGAAAAAGTCTTTGCACCTAGTTTTTTTTCAAAAAATTTCGTAACTCCTTTACCTTTTAAAAAACTCTTATTATTAAAAAATGAAAAATCGATCATTTTCTGTATTTCACTAATTTTACTGTATAGATCTTTAATATCAGTTATCTTGTTTTTTAATGTTGAGGAAAAATTTTGGGTTGAATCAGCATCATTCTTCTCTTTAAAGGAAAAATCGATCCTACTATGAAGACTCTTCATCCCTATTTCATCAAGTAGTTCTTCCAAGTATTTCCCTGAATGACCTGCAGCATAAAATGCTCCTATGATGGCACCTATGCTAGTTCCAGATATGATTGATGGTTTAACATCTAATTCATCAAAAATTTTTAGAAATTCAATATGACAAATTCCTCTTGCTCCACCTCCACCTAATGAAAGTCCAATTTTTTTCACAAACACCTCCTACCTACGATAAACTTTAACTATACTTACCTAGATTTATAATGCTATCTTGACAAGAAAAACTTTCTTTCATTTTTTGTTAAAAAAATTAAGGATATGAACGTGAATAAAAAACCTATTGGCATATTTGATTCTGGAGTTGGAGGACTTACTGTATATAAAGAAATACGGGAACAATTTCCTAATGAAGATATAATCTATTTCGGTGACACTGCCAGAGTACCTTATGGTCCAAAATCTAAAAATAATGTTATCAAATATTCTATTCAGAATGCCAGGTTTCTTATCCAACAAGGTGCAAAAATTATCATTGTTGCTTGCAACACGTCATCCTCAGTTGCTCTACCAGCTTTAAGAGAATTAGTAGAAGTACCTGTTATTGGTGTGATACAGCCAGGGGTTAGATCTGCTATTAAACATACAATAAATAAAAAAATTGGTGTGATAGGTACTGAAGGCACAATAAAAAGTGAAGCTTATCAAAAAGCAATTCAAAATTTAGATAAATCATGTGAGGTATTTAGTGCTGCTTGTCCGATGTTAGTTCCTTTAGCTGAGGAAGGTTGGATCGATCATGAAGTTACACATCTTATAATAGCAGAATACCTATCAGTACTATTACAGAAAAAAATCGATACATTGGTTCTAGGATGTACACATTATCCCATTTTAAAATCGGCAATTAAAAAAATTGTTGGTGATAATGTAAATTTAGTTGATAGTGCTATAGAAGTAGCAAAGCAGCTAGAAGAAAAGATAATTCACAGAGGAGAATCCCAGAAAGGTTCTAGTAAATTTTTTGTCAGTGATAAGACGGAGAAATTTAAGACTATCGGAAAAAGTATCATAGGTGAAAATGTATCACCAATTCAAAATGTAAAACTTGGTGAAAGCTGGTATCTTACTTAATGTTAAATTATTCTGATTTTGCCTTAAATATTACTAATGAACTACTTAAAATAAAAAAAAATGATGTCGTCTCTATTTCTGGAGAGATACACAATGGGAAAGGTGCTGACGATCCTTTGTCGGAACTTCCCTTAATAGAAGAACTTGCCTTTACAATCAGGCAAAAACAAGCTTTTCCTGTATTGGAAATTTCTACAGAAACTTTAAAAGAACGATTTTTTACTGAAATACAAGAAGAATCATATTCTGTTCCTTCAGATTATTATAAAAACTGGATTAAAACTATCGATTTTTTTATCGAGATCAATTGGGAGATCTATACCGGTAGCCTTTCTAATAATACAATTAGTGACAATCTGAAACAATTTAGGATAACAAATAAGAAGATTTTACAATATTTGATTAGGAATAAAAAAAAGATGTTATTTCTTAATTATCCTTCTAAAGATCTATCAAATAATACTGATGTTAAATTCGATGACTTACTAAAAATATATGAAAGATCAGTGGATCGTGATTATTTAAATCTAGACAATTTTGGAGAATCGTTGATAGAAACTTACTCCTCATATCAGAATTATTCTCTTAGTACGAAAGATTCCCAAAAAATAACTCTCCGGATCCAAAGGAATACAATTCAGAATCATTCTGGTTCTTTCAAAAGTAATAAAGTTGTTTCATTACCTACTGGATATTTAGAAATGACAATTCTCCGGGAACAATTAAATGGTTATTTTCAAGCCGAAAAAGTTTATTATAAGAATAATGTATATAATAATATTCAATTAAAATTTGAAAACGGTATCATCAGATACGTAGTATTCCAAAATGAGGATAGAGGAAATTTTGATCTTCAAAACGAGTTATTGAATAGTCGAACAGAGTGCTCATTAACGATCGGTTATAATGATGGAGCAACCAAATATACAAATTATTTTTACTACGATCGTTGTATAAAGAATAATATTTCTTTAGTTTTCCACGACCGTAATTCGGATCTAATATGTATATCAAATAAAAATGTAGAAATTAAAAAACTGTTATAAAGGGAAAAAAATGGCAAAGCATATTTTCGTAATCGGTGGGGTTTTATCGTCTTTGGGAAAAGGGATTGCATCTTCATCTATCGGGTTACTGATAAAAAAAATGGGCTACAAAGTTGTAATGCAAAAATTAGATCCATATTTGAATGTCGATCCTGGTACAATGAGTCCTTTTCAGCATGGAGAAGTTTTCGTTACAGATGATGGTGCTGAGACTGACCTTGATCTAGGTCATTATGAACGTTTTATTGGAAAAGCATTAAACGAAAATTCCAATTCAACGACTGGCCAAATTTATGACTCTGTATTGCACAAAGAAAGACGTGGTGACTATTTAGGTAAAACTGTTCAAGTAATTCCTCATGTTACAAATGAAATTAAAAATTTAATCCGTAAAATGGATCAAGATAATGATGTAGTGATAACTGAAATTGGTGGTACTGTAGGTGATATTGAAAGTCTTCCTTTTTTGGAGGCAATAAGACAATTCCGCTTAGAAGTTGGGAGTGAAAATTCTTTGTTTGTTTTCCTCACCTATGTCCCCTATATCAAAGCGGCGGGAGAATTGAAAACTAAACCTACCCAACATGCCACAACAAAGCTACGTGAAATTGGTATCCAACCAGATATTTTATTGTGTAGAACAGAACATAGATTAAATGATGCAATTAAAAGTAAAATAGCACTGTTTACAAATGTGCAAAAAAGTAAAGTTGTAGACGCTATCGATGCAGAAACTATCTATGAAGTACCTAAGTATTTTATGGAAGCCAAAGTTCATGAAAAGATTTGTGAAAATCTTCATCTTAGACAAAAACAAATTGATTTTAGTGATTGGAATAGGATAATTCATAATATTAAGAATTCCACTAAAGTAGTAAATATAGCAGTCTGCGGAAAATACGTCGATCATCAAGATGCTTATAAAAGTATAGGAGCAGCTTTAATTCATTCAGCTGCAGATAATGAGTTGAAATTAAATATTAAATGGGTTGACTCGGAAAAAACTACAACAACTAAAGACATAGATAAATCCCTTTTAGACGTTGATGGAATTTTGATCCCAGGCGGATTTGGTGTTCGTGGTATCGAAGGGAAAATTTCGATAGCCAAATATGCACGAGAAAATAAAATTCCATTTTTCGGTATCTGTTTGGGTATGCAGGTAGCTGTAATAGAATTTGCTAGAAATGTTTGTAAGCTGGAAGATGCTTATAGTAGCGAATTTAATGAACAGTGTAAAAATCCGGTTATTGACCTGATGGAAGATCAAAGATATATAGAAAAGATGGGCGGATCGATGAGGCTTGGTGCTTATCCTTGTAAATTGGTTGCTGATAGTCTTGCTAAAAATATTTATGGTGTAAATGAAATATCTGAAAGACATAGACACAGATATGAATTTAATAACAAATATAGGGATATGTTTTCTGAACATGGTATGAAGATCTCGGGAACTTCTCCAGAAAATTTATTAGTCGAAATAGTGGAAATACCTGATCATCCATTCTATATTAGTGTTCAATTTCATCCAGAATTTAAATCAAGACCAGATAAACCACAACCTATTTTTAAGAAATTTGTTAAACTTGCCTATGAAATGAAAAAAAATAGCTAGATCCTATTAGTAAGTTTAACTACTTTAAACAAAACTGCTTCGGACTTTTTTCGTAAAACTGATTAGCGGCTCTTTTGAATATTTATAACAAAATAGAAAAGAACTTTCTATCTCTTATTTCATTTTATCTTTCATAAACATTATATCTTGAACACCATTATAGACAGCCAAAACTTCTGCAGCAATAGCAATGGCTATTTCTTGAGTTGTAGTTTTACCTATGTTCAAACCTATTGGAGCAAAAACTTTTTCTATAAGCTTACCTGGATGATTCTTAGCTTTGATTTTCTTTACTGCTTGGGCTACTTTTATCTTTGAACCTATCATGCCGATGTATTTTGGATTGATATTTCTTGCACATAATTTGTTCAAAATATCGAAATCATGTATATGACCATGAGTAAAAATAATAACAGCATCATTTTCAGTTGGATGAAATTCACTAACATATTCCAAATAATCTTTTACTAATACTTCTTTTGCTAATGGAATATCTTTTTTGCTAGCGTAGTTCTCACGGTTATCGACCACGATACAATAGAATCCTAGAGAATTAATTATTGGAACTAAGCTTTTACATAAATGTCCTGCACCGAAAATATATACTTTCCTTGTAGGTGCATAATATTCAAAATATACCTTAGCTTTCCCTCCACAAGCCATACCAATGCCTTCTGAAGTCTCTGTTAATTCATATTCATGCATAGAATTTATCTTATTTTCATGGACCTTTTTACATTCATCCAATACTATTCGTTCCAATTTCCCCCCACCAACAGTACCTTCAAAAGAGCCATCTTTATAAGAAATTAATTTGAAGCCACTTCTGCCAGGAGTCTTCTCTACTCCTACTACAACCGTTGCCATAACAAATGCTATACCTTTTTCCTGATTACGTACCGCTTTTTTCAAAATATCAAAAACTGGAGTTTCCATTTTTATATCCCTCTAATGCTTTGTAATATTCTTTCTTTGTATTGATATTGTGTAGAATACTTTCTGAATTAACATTTACAAATTTTCTTCTTTTCTTATATTTATTAATTATGATCTTAAGATTCGCAGAATTTGGATAGGATAAAATAATCTCTTTAAACCTTGCTAAAAATAGTAATGGATGACCTGCTTGCATCTCATAAGAAGGTTGGTAAATAAGATCTTTATCATTCAAGGATTTTATTAAACTCTGATAAACACCTGGTTTAACAAAAGGTTGATCTATCATATGCAGAAAAAATGGACGTTTCTCATCCAAAGCAGAACATCCTTTTTTGATCGATGAGAACATACCTTGCCTGAACTTTTTGTTGAAAACATAATTTACTTTATTTATGTTATCATTTTTGCTAACAACCTCTTTAACTTTGTCAAAGTTATCTCCAAGTACAATATAAATTTTTGAAGAAAAATTCTCTATTTTCCTTATAAGATGAAGAATGTTGTGATCTCCATTATATTCCAGCAGTGCTTTATCATGTCCCATTCTACTAGACTGACCTGCAGATAAAACTATCGTATCAATCATATATTCCTCTCTTCTAAATTGAAAAATATTGACATAATTCAATATATAAACATTGTTTCTAAAATTATTAATTGTTATAATATGTCAATATTAAGCATGAGGGTAAAATGAGTTCAAATAAAAAAATGTTAGAATTATTAAATGATCTTACCGAGATAGGTATTGCTCTATCAGCTGAAAAAGACATAAATCTTTTTTTTCAGATGGTTCTAAATGCTGCTATCAAATTTTCAAATTCTGATGCTGGTACAATTTATACTTTATCAGAGGACAAAAAGTCATTAGATTTTAAAATTATCTGCACCCTGTCTAAAGATTTACATTTAGGTATGGCAGATACAATAAAGTGGCCTAGTGTACCTTTGTATAATAATCAAGATGAAAAGATCTATAAAAATTTCGCAACTTACGTTGCTCATACAAAAAAAGCTTGTAAAGTGGCTGATGCTTACGAGCAGGACATTTTTGACAATAGCGGCACAAAATCTTACGATTCAAATAATAATTACCGTTCTACCTCCATGGCTGCTATCCCGATGATGGACCATGAAAATGAACTTCTTGGAGTAATTCAACTTATAAATGCTATGGATGATGAAGGAAATATCGTTTCATATACTAATGAACATTTATCTACTTTAAATTCTCTTGCTTCTCAAGCTGCTATCGCCTTAACCAATAAACATCTGATAAAAGATCTAGAAAATTTATTATTACAATTTAATAAGAGTATTGCTGCTGCCATCGATCGTAAATCTAAGTACACTGGTGGACACATAACCAGAGTTGCTAATCTATCCCAAATGATAGCAGAACAT
This sequence comes from Cloacimonetes bacterium TCS62, assembly GCA_001577185.1. GTDB lineage: Bacteria > Cloacimonadota > Cloacimonadia > Cloacimonadales > TCS61 > TCS61. The sequence goes on from LSCM01000012.1 coordinate 14,345, forward strand.
ATTCAAGATGATAAAGGCGTCTTCAATGATGTAACTTTCTCGGATGATGAATTGCAAGAACTAAATATCGCCGGATGGATGCATGATGTTGGAAAGATCACAACCCCTATCTATATACGTGATAAAGCAAAAAAGTTAGAAACCATATTTGATAGAATAGAATTAGTGATGACAAGATTTGAGCTCATAGAAATATTGATCAAGCAAGATATCCAATTTGAACAAAATGATCAAAAACAAGTCGAACTTCAAGATGAGCTTACGAAATTATTGGATAGTAGAGAATTCATTAATAAGGTGAATACAGGTGGAGAATTCATGAGTGAGGATAAATTACCTCTAATCGAAGATATCTTTAATTACTCATACAAATCAAATGGCAAGAAATACCGTTTGATAACAGAAGATGAAAAGAAAAACCTTTCGATCAGGAAGGGTACTCTTCTACCTGAAGAGATAGAAAAGATGCATGATCATGCATTAGTAACTCATGAAATGCTTTCACAATTATCCTACCCAAAGAAATTCAAGAATATTCCACTTTATGCTGCTTCACATCATGAGAAGTTAAATGGAAAAGGCTATCCTTTCCAGAAAACTGCAGATGAACTTCCTTTGCAATCTCGAATTTTAGCTGTAGCTGATTTATTTGAAGCTTTAACTGCATCCGATAGACCTTATAAAAAGGGCAAAACTATGACTGAAACATTAAAAATTATGGCTTTTATGGTAAAAGATGGTGAGATTGATAAAACTCTTGTTGAATTTCTCATGGATTCTGAGCTGTATTTGCAATACGCAAAACAGTACCTAAATCCTGAACAAATAGATGATGTTGATATAGATAAAATTAAGGATATCTTTAATTAATTATGGACGGATTATCTAAAAACCGGGTTAAAGAACTAGCTAAATTACATCTTAAAAAATACAGAGAACTTACGGGAAAAGTTGTGATAGAAGGTATTCGTTTGATTGAGCAAATTGCGAAATATGGTATTGAATTTGAAGAGGTGTATGTTACTGAAGAAAACTTGCTTCCAAACTTAAAAATTGAAGCAAAAAAAAAATATTTAATTAAATATAATCAGCTTAAGAAAATTACTTCTACGAAGAATCCACAACCAATCGCTGCCTTGGTTGATCAAAAATATCGTAAATTAACTGACAAGAAACTGATCCTCTATCTCGATGGCGTCAAAGATCCCGGGAATTTGGGTACTATTATACGTACAGCTGCCGCTATCGATGTCTCGGGAATAGTGCTTTCACCTGATTGTTGTGAGCTTTATAATCCTAAAGTAGTCAGAGCATCTCTTGGCTCAGTTTTTTATATTCCCTTAGAAATACATAAGTCAAATTGGTTGAGATCTCAAAATGCCAAAATCTTTATTACTGCGATCAATGATGCTGAAAATATTAGTGAGATCAAAAATATTACCGGAAATATTATGTTGGTTATTGGTTCAGAGGCTTTTGGAGTATCTGACGAAATATTAACTTTAGCAGATCAAAGAGTAAGAATTCCAATTTCAAAAAACATTGAATCCTTAAATGTTGCAGTTGCAACTGGAATAGCTTTATTCCAAATTAAACTTTCGTTAAAGTAAACAAATTTCTAATGAATATTTCAAAGATCATTGATCATAAGTTCTGGCTTGCTCCTCTAGCCGGTATAACTGATAAAGCTTTTCGGCAGATATGTAAGGAAAATGGAGTTGATGTCGTTGTTAGTGAAATGGTCAGTGCAGATGGAATAATTTATAACAAACTTAAAAGTCTACAATATGCTGAATTCACTGAATACCAAAAACCATATGGGATACAGATTTTTGGTGCAAAACCAAAAAATATGAAAAAAGCTGTTCAAGTACTTATAGAGAGAAAACCATATTTCTTTGATATCAATATGGGATGCCCAGTAAAGAAGGTTGTAAAACGTGGTGCTGGTTCCGCATTGATGCGAACTCCGGATTTAGCATGTAGAATTGTAAAAGAGGTAAAAAAAACTCTAGTCAACTTAGAAATCCCCTTATCAGTAAAATTTAGAGCGGGTTGGGATGCTAATTCGATCAATGCTGTGAAGTTCGGAAAAAAAATGGAAAGTTGTGGTGCAGATATACTCTGTTTGCATCCACGAACTCGTTCACAGATGTATTCTGGGAAAAGTGATTGGAACTTAATAAAGTTACTTAAGGAAAAAGTGAATATACCAGTTATCGGTAATGGGGATATTAGAAGTGATAATGATATCAATAGAATATATAGTTTTACAAAATGTGACTCCGTTATGATGGGACGTGGTTTAATTGGCAAACCTTGGTTAATAAAGGAGATCAAAGATGGTAGAAAGTTATCTGTTAAGCAAAAAATAACAATTATAAGAAGACATTACGATTTGACATTAGAAAATAAAGGTATGCGAAAAGGAATGTTGGAAATGCGAAAGCATCTTTTAAGTTATACTAAAGGTTTTCGGGGTGCAAAAAAAACTCGGGAATTAATTATACATACTGAAGATAAAGAAGAAGCTTTAAAAGCTATTGAGGAATTATACCAGAGAGATTATGAAAACGATCGATAATATTCTTTGGCAAGTAAAATACTTGCAGAAACAGAATTGGCTAAAGGCTAAGGAGCTTTTGAATAGCGGCTTAGAGCAATATCCAAATAATAGAAAATTGCTTTTTGCCCTAGCTAAAATGTATCAGAATAAAAAGCTCTACAAAAAAGCGATCGATAATTACCAAACTATTCTAGAATCACATCCAGATGATGATAGTGTATTATTTCAAATTTCTAATTGTTTTTTATTTTTAAAGGAATATAGATTAAGTTTAGATTATCTGAATAGAACTAAAACAGAATTCCCAGCACTATTATACAATAAGGCCTATGCATATTCAAAAGTAAAAGATATAGATTCTGGTATAGAAGTTTTGAAAAAAATACACAGATACAAGGTAAAAAATAATCTCCCCTATATCTTTCTTGCTGAATTATATTTTATG
>LSCM01000120.1 GCA_001577185.1 Cloacimonetes bacterium TCS62
TACACCGGAACGATGGCAGGAAATGAAAAATCATCATTTATTTGGGATGGAACTAATGAGAATAATAAACCTGTAACATCAGGAATGTATCTGTATAAGTTGAAAACAGCTAACGATGAATATGTGAGGAAGATGTTACTGATAAAATAATTGTAATTAACCCAAAAAAGCTGAGCTTAGATTAGCTCAGCTTTTTTTTTATAAGGTTAGATTATTTTCTTAATGCAGCTTTCGAGAATCTTATTTCGGGTATTTTCACATCGAATTCGATAGATTCAATGATAAATTCAGTTCCTTTTCCTTTTTTTAAAACATCTTTAAATACAAATTTCTTGGGATACCAACGTTTATCGATCTTCATAATTTCTGTTATTTCAGTTGTTTTAAGCAATTTACCGCTTTTCCCATAACGTTCTTCTTTTAAGGGAATTATTTTTTCCTTATCAACCCAGATATTTTTTGTGTGATAAGCTACATCATCGGTTTTAGCTGTAAGTTTAAGCACCCAACAATCACTTTCATTAAAAACTTCTTCACCGATCGTGTGAGCTTTGTAAATTTCACTAGTTTCGTTATCTTCCATCATATCCTCATACGAAATGTCTGAGCCCATCATAGATTGACGTAACATATGTCCGGAGATTTGTATAATACGATCTGCTTGCGGATTATAGATCCAGAGTTTATCATCTATTTTCAGCATTTTTGTACCTGCATCTTTGGGCGGAGAAAGGTATTCCGAAAATGATCGAGTATCTCCTTGGGTCCATGATCTTACCCTCATCGTTCTGCTTCTACGTTTACCGTGCACGATCATTCTGGAAGTTGTAACCATAGTTTTGGAATACATATTTTCATCTATTTGTTTTAATATTTTATTTCCATCTAAGTATTCAGCATGAAGATTTAGATTAAATGTATGAGTAATGATCAAAAGTGAGATAAAAATAATTTTTTTCATTGTTCTAACTCCTTAAATAATTGAGCTGTATTTCTTCTGTAAATACCAATACCAGCAAAACATGCTCCTATGACAGAAGCTATTACACCGGGAATGAAACCGACAAAATAACATTCTGTTGTAACCCTTGCCCTCATAGTTGAGCTCATGATCACATTTGCATCTCGCATCAAGGAAGATATATTTATGCCATAATGTTGAAGCAAATAAGAAAATACCAAACCGATTGCCGTTCCAATAATAGTTGCCACAATTCCTATAATTATTGCCTCGATTATCATAGCGCGATAGATATGTCCCTTACTTTCACCGATCGCAAGTCGTACTCCAACTTCTCCATAGCGTCTAATCCCATTCATTAAACCGGAGTTCCATAGTACGATCGACATAATAAACAAGAAAAAAAATATGAATATACCAGTTCTTTGGTCGACACTTGCGAGCATAAAACTCATTTGTCCCTGTTCCCGTAATGGCAGCATGATATCAGAAAACTCATCATTTTCATAACTAAATTTTTCATTATATTCTTTCGAGATAGCGTAGGTCTTCTCTTCCTTATAATTTGGTAAAAAACCAAAGATCTCACTAGCGGTATTTTTCATATCCAAAAATGAGCGAACGTCAGATATATCTGCAATCACTGCACCACGATCCATTGCCTGAATTCCGAATCTCACAGTTCCAGAAACGATGAAATTATACATTGCTATAGAACCAAACATCGTACTTCCAATCATGGTTACATTGTCACCTAGCTTCACTTTTAGTTTGCTAGCAACTTCTTGGCTTAACAGGATCTCTCCCTGTTTTTGGGGAAGCTCACCAGAAGCTAGAGCATTTTCTAAATTCAGTAAATTGCGTTCAAAATTATCTGAAAAGAGATCCACTCCTAGACCCATTACTTCACCTTGCTGCAGAGTTTCTCCATTTTCATCAGGAACATCTAAGAGAGCTCCAAAATATATTCTAGGTTGCCAGTTCATATTAGGATAGTTTTGGTTTAAGTAGTTTAACTTTTTATCAACATTCATCAAACCCAGATCATATGGTTTCTGATCAATAAGCTCATTATAAGCGCGTGTTACTATTTTCACATGCCCAGTTTCAAAGCGTGCATTTTCGGATATTATCATCCCGATAAATCCATTTATCCAGCTGTAAAATAGAACGGTCAAAACCACACCAGCTGCGATTATAAGAATGGGGAAGAAGCTTCTAGAACGATCTCGCATTAATCCTTTTGCTAAAAATTTTAACATAAATCAATCCTTATTTATTCAATCAACTTTTTTTTTGGTCATTTTACCACGCAGAGCGTCTGTAGGTTTTAATCTGGAAATTTTTCTTGTGGGTAGATAGCTTACAATGATCACAGTGAGAAAAACGAAAATGATAGTACCAAGAACAAGTTTCCAACCGTAAACGGGATAAAGTGCATCTTCTAGACCACTTAAACCCCATTCTTTTGCATCCATTCCAATATTCATTCCGACTTTTTCAAAGTAATTTAATAATGGTATTCCGTATATAGCTCCCATGAAAATAGCAAAGACTGCGTGTAGTGCACCTTCAGTTGTAAATAGTTGTATGATCTTTGGCCTTGTCATACCCATTGCCATCATCGTACCCATTTCTTTGCGTCGTCTAAAAATAGAAAGAATCTGAGTATCGAATATAGCTAAGACGGCAAGAAATAGCAAAAGAAAGTAGATGATGGAAGAACCAACTGTTTTAGCTTTGATCATATTTTTAAGGTCTGCTAAAAGGAAATCCAGATTTCTATAGGTCCATCCTTGAAATTGTTTATTATAATTTTCATCTTTCATCGTTATGATAGTTACCTCACCAGGTAGATCGAGCATTTCTTGCAATTGAGATAATGGAATCCAGATTTGATTACTTTCAACTGTTAATACTGTGGTGTGAAATATGTGGGCGATTTTTACATCTTCGGCATCATATACTCCATTTTTATCACGCCATCTTAAAACCAGATATTCTCCTTCTTTAATGTCTATTTTTTTTGCAAATTCAGAGCCAATCAAACAACTTATCTCATCTTCATCTGATCTTAGATGCTTAGTGGGGATCTTCAGCAGTTTTTGTTGAGGATCAATACCCTTTAGAACGATGTTCCTCATGCGACCTTTTGGGTAAATTGTTGCAGGTGTAAGAAGAATTGAGATCGCCTTATCTTTCTTAATTTTTTCTTGTAATTCTTTCGGAGTTGGTCCATGACTATCATCTAATGTAAAAGGATCGTAAGGATCATATGATTGCTGCCAATACTGTCCTCCTGCCAAGTCCCATTCTTTCATCTCGCGGGTAGCGTCTTCTTGCCAACCTACAAAAAATCCCTGTAAAGCTATAATTACGAAATAGGAAAGCGAAAGAATGAAAATATTTAGCCAAGTTCTCAATCCAGATCCAAATATATTTCTAAGAGCAAGTTTTGTGACCATGATCAACCTCCGCTTACAATTTCATCTTGCGCGATTGAACCATCTAAGAGAGTAATTTTGCGCGTTATATATTTTATCACTTTAGCATCATGAGTAGCAAAAATAAAGGTAGTTCCAGTTTCTTCATTTATCTTTTTCATCATTTTAAGAATATTATGGGAATTTTCAGCATCAAGATTAGCTGTTGGTTCGTCAGCGAGCACTAATTTCGGCTCTTTCACAATCGCTCGTGCAATGGCTACTCTTTGGCATTCTCCACCCGATAGTTGAGCTGGTTTAGATTTAATTTTATCTGTGAGACCTACCCATTTTAGGGCTTCATTTACAAGGATTTTTCTTTTTTCTTTGCTCATGTTTAGCAGTAACAAAGGGAATTCCACATTTTCAAAAACAGTATAAACAGGTAGAAGATTATATGTTTGGAAAATAAATCCAATTTTCTGACTTCTAAGTCTAGCACTCTTTGTATTAGATAGTTTCGCGATCTGTTTTCCCATTACTAGTACGTCACCGGAAGATTGAGAATCTAATGAGCCGATTATGTTAAGAATAGTGGTTTTTCCAGAACCACTTGGTCCAACAATACCTGTAAATTCACCTTCTGAGAATTTTAGATCAATATTTTCTAGTGCTACAAAATCTGTTTTTCCCATAGGATATTTTTTCATAACATTTTTCATTTCGATCAGTTTATTCATTCTAACTCCTTCAAATAAGAATCATTATACTAAAAATCATATTTAATTAACAATTGTAGAGTATTTCCATTTTGCCTACTAGCATTCATAGAACTTTTCTTAGGATTAAAAAAAACAGTTAAATATAGAGAAAAATAATCATAAGTACGTTGATAAGTTAAGTTGCTATATAGGTCATTTCCGTCGATATCATAGGTCAGTATAGAGCTTAAATTATCGAATAGATTTATAGGATAACTTAATGACATAGCAATCATGTCTTTGCTTTCAGTTTCCTGGAAAAACTTTGTTGCCATTTCTGAGTATTTGTTATATTCTGCTAAAATGTAAATTCCATTTTTATATGAGAATGTATAATCTGTGCCCAAAGTGATCTCGCGAGAATATTTCATTGGGGATTTAGTAAATTGTGAAACTACAAACTCTGTCCAAAAGCCCATCGCAAAATCCCATCTTGCATCAAAACCAAATCTATTTTCTTCTCCTGAATTTTTCTCATTTCCTTGATGATGATATGTAATTGCAGTTTCACAGAATTGAAAAGGATATTGTATGCGACCTCCAAATTCTAGGTTATCCTTCTCTCGGAAAAAATTTTTCACTGATGTTTCATTTTTTTCGCCCCAAATACCCCAGAGCCAAATATTCGCATTATTTAGAAAATAATATCGACCTAAGATCGCTTTTTCTCCTTCTGT
>LSCM01000121.1 GCA_001577185.1 Cloacimonetes bacterium TCS62
TGTCAATTTGGGTAAATACATACCTCATTTACCTATAGATCCTATAAACGTTAATCAAAATGTAAACACAATGTATAAGATTAACAATAATTGGAGTTTTGTAATAGAAACAATACATCAAAACATCAAAGAATTGGACGAATTTCTAGAGCAATTAGAAAACAAATTTAAAATTAAAGATAAATTATTTCCTTCAGAATCTAATTAAACATTACAAAGATTTGAATAAATGCATCTAGCACATTTATTAGCATTCCTAAATTTCATTTTATCCTTAGGATCAAAATTTCTCATTCGCCACAAAGCCCACTTGAGTTTTTCCAATTCCTTTTCATTTGGCATTTCAATATTAAAATTTTTATTATCTTTAAGAGATCGAATAGTCATTTTTTTAATATAAAAACCAAAGAAGATATGTATTATGAATTAAACAAACTTGTAGGTTATAATAAAAATTTGGTAAAGGGAAATAATCATGACAATTAATACAATTGGATTTGCAGGTAAAACTACTGAACAGTTTTTTACAATTTTGGTTAAAAATAATGTGAAGAAACTAATTGATATTAGGTTAAACAACAAATCTCAACTTTCTGGATTTGCTAATGTGTATTCTTCACTTCAAAAGTTACCACAATTTCATTTGAAAAGTCCCCACTTTTCAGTCAACCTTTTTCAACCACTCATTAGTTTCTTTTAGCCTATAAGAATCACCACTCATATTAATAATGTATGCTTTATGAGTTAATCTATCTACCATAGCAGCAGTAAGCACAGGATCTTTGAAGATTTCCTGCCATCTTTCAAAGGAAAGATTTGTAGTAATGATAGTAGATTTTTTTCCTGCTCTTAATGAGAGATTAGTAAAAAGCAATTCAGAGCCTTCTTTATCGAATGAGATGTAACCGAGTTCATCACATATAACCAGGTCATATTTTTCAAAACGAAGTTCCATCCTACGCAGCGAACCCTGTGACTGTGCTTCTTTCAATTGAGTAATAAGCGTGGGAATAGTGGTAAAAAGGACCTTAAAATCTTCCATACAGGCTTTTATTCCGAGTGCTATCGCAAGATGAGTTTTACCGGTTCCCGGATTACCTGCTAAAATAACATTCTGCCCGGTTCTGATAAAATCGAGATTCTTCAATATTTTCAGCTTCTTTCTGCCATCTTCCGGTAAGAAATCAATATTCAGATCTTCAAGATATTTTTTATTAGGGAAATTAGCAGAGCGGATACGAGAAAGCTTTCTATTTTCCAATCTGCGATAATGTTCACTCTCCAATAATTGATTAAGATATTCTTCATAAGAACAGTTTGCTTCTACTGCTTCTTCTGCTTTCACTTTGTAGATTTTTCTGATCTCAGGAAGCCTTATCGTTTTTGTGTATTCTATGATTTGTTCATTCAGATTCATAATATTCCTCCGCAGGTATTAAGATTGTTTTTCTGCGGAAGAAGCAGAGCAAGGTGTGATAATTGGCATATCGAAACTTCTTCTATTTTGGATTCCTTATGAAAATTATTTTCTTCATTTTTACGTTCGCTTATGAGCTTGATCTTATCTGTACTAATATCAGTTGGACACAGCTTCTCCAATCTGTGAACAATGGTTTGAATCTCCTGAAGACTTTTATCATTTCCCTTCATATAAATTAAAAGCTCAATGAAATCTTTTGCATTGGATTGGAAATGCTTTCTATACAGTATTTGAAGTTCATTATTCATCTGTGAAAAAGCAACGCTGCCAACAACTGCTCCGGGCTTTTTCTTCAAAGATTTTAAATAATGCTCGATATTAATAATCCAATCTCCACAACCATGGCTCTTCATATGAATACAAATCTTCTTATATTCATCATAGCAGATTATTTCTGATGAGTATATTTTTGCTGTGATTATTTTTCCTGTATACTCTTCCGGCACGGAATAGTGACAATTATCAACAATTATAGTTGAGTATTTATCTACTCGCAAATTGGATAATCTGGCACACTCAAATTTCGGCAAAGATGGCAGAAGATGTTCTTTTTCAGTTTTCATGATTTCTATGGCAGATTTATTTTGATTTCCTGTTTGAGGTCTCTGATTCAGCTTCTCACAAACTGATAAAAGATACTCATTGGCTTCTTCTAATGATGAAAAATGATCGCGCCTTGAAAACGCTTTTCTTCTGACATACTCGACACTTCGTTCCACATGACCTTTCTCATTGCCTGCTCTTATATTGCAAAATCGAAAGGCAAAATTATAATACACCGATAGTTTCAGTAAACCCTCTGTAGCTTCTTTTTCACATCTTCCAACAAATTTCCTGACTGCTATTTTCATGTTATCATAAACCAGGGTTCTGTATACTCCGCCAAGGTGATCAAAGAATGATGAATGAGCTTCCTGGAAGCATTGGGTGTTCTGCTTCGGATATAATAATGCATATCGATAATTGCCATATGCTGATGTGAATATTGCCAATTGCAAATATCGCAATTTGTCTTTTATGAATATCTTGCTTTCTCCCCAATCGAATTCACAAACATCTCCAGGTTGATATTTCTGCTTTATAAAAGTTTCTGCTTGTTGTTGTTCTAATCTGTTTATCAGGTTACAGATGCTTGTGTATCCTATGACAAATCCCTTTTCTTGTAGATATTCCAGAATATCTATCTTTTTCATACGCTGCTTGTGCTGACCCCTATTTTGTTTTTTCCGATTCTCTTCTAAACATTTCTTTGCTAGCAAAACCATCTCATTTGTGATCTTTCTTTTTCTACGATTGGAACTGTCATATTTTGGTGGCTTGATAATCTCCTCAATGAGTTCCTTTTCTTTGATTAGGCTGCTTTTGGCTAACTTCTTCTTTTCTTCAGAATAAGCACGAATATACTTTCTTACGGTTTTACGACAAACCGCAACTTCTCTGGAAATTCGGCTTATGCTCTCACCATTACGATAATTTCGGATAATGATTTCTTGTTTTTTATGCATACTGATCATCCTCCCATAACACTCCTGTAAAAATTATTTTATTACAGGACATGGTTGATGAAAGACGATGTGAATTGAACAGTAATTTATTATGTTCCTCAAAATCTTCCGATGAGAAGTTAGGAACTCCAGTTGTCCTACGGACTCCTTCCGTTCCTAACTTCTCATGATATGCACCTAAATCAGTTGAAATTTTTAATCTCTCTAATCTCACTTGTTCCCTCCATTTTTTTTATTTCAACTGGTAACTTTTCAACTGAAATAACTGGGGAATTTTGAAGTGAAATATACAACCAATGATTATGGTTCTAGCAAGAAATATGAAAAAACGTTTCCCTACTGAACAGCAAAAAGCTATAAAATAATAATCCAAAATCAGGGATTACCTTTTTGAATGTAATTCCTATAAATCCGGTAATGCTTCAATTGCCGCTTTCGCATTCACATTAGCCTTATCTACATATTGTAAGGTTGTTTCTATTTTTCGGTGCCCCATCAGTTTTTTTACTATAAACAGATTAACTCCTTTCTCAACCAACAAACAACCAAAAGTATGACGAGCACAGTGAAAAGTAATGTGTTTATTAATTCCTGTTTCTTTGATCCATTTCTGCAATCTTCTGGAAGTTTTTCCACCAGTTGGAATCTTAAAAATCGAGCCATCAGGATGTTTATTTTGCTGCATTGATAAAATCTTTTTTGCAATTTTATGTAGTGGAATCTCTACTTCATTTAATGTTTTATTTTGTATTACTTTTATCTTGTTGTTAACAATATCATCGAATCTTAAATCCAGGATATCTGAAAATCTTAATCCAGTGTAACAGCTGAAAATAAAACCATTTTTCAAATCGTGATATTCACAAGGAGTTTTCCACAATTCTTCTAATTCTGCATCGATAAGTCTTTCAATAGACTTTTTCTCAAACTTAATGGTGAGTCCTTTGGCAGGATTTTTATCAATCAATTCTCTTTTTACCGCATCATTTAAGCAACCCTTAAAGCAGGTAAAGTAATGCTTGGCTGTTCTTTTACTTATATCGAGATTTAGAAGATAATATTTGAAATCTTCGCAGAGTGCATAATTTATTTTTCTTATATCAAGAAACTCATTGTTATAAAAATCTTTGAATTTAAGAAACGATAACCTATAATTTTTATCATTTTTCCTTTTAACCATCTGCTCGAAGAAATCGATGAAATTGGAATAATCTTTCTTCGTGAAACTAAAGCTTTCAGGATCATCATCGAACTTTTTTTGATAATCTTGTCGGATTTGTAATGCTTTTTTGATATTATTATCATCTCTGATTTTAGTTATCTTATCCCCAACAATTGGAATCCCCAAGGATTTAGATTGTCTTTTACCATTATGGAATAAATCTAAGTATAAAAAGTATGGTGCTTCTGTAGTAGTACTTCTAAATCTAATCTTAATATTGTAATTTAGATTGGATATTTTTAGATTATGCAACATTTTAGGTACTTCTTCTTTCATAAAACCTCCATAAACAAAGTAATCTTCATGCAACAAATATGCAACAATTTTTATCATTTTTAATGTTTTTTAATCAAAATTGATCAAACTTAATGGAATTTCGCCTGCCACCTGTAAACATAGGCTAAACGCTTATAAACAAAGAAAAAAGCCCTTCGAAAAGGGCTTTTATTATGGCTCCTGAAGAGGGATTTGAACCCCCGACCTAGTGGTTAACAGCCACCC
>LSCM01000122.1 GCA_001577185.1 Cloacimonetes bacterium TCS62
TTTTAATCCAGCATCCTCAGCGGGAGTATCTTCTTCAACTTTTGCGACCAATACACCTTTTATTTCATCTAGATCAAAGCTCTTTTGAATTTCAACTGTAATATCCTGAGGTAAAATACCCATATACGCACGGCGTACCTCTCCATGCTCAATAAGATCATTAGAAACTTTGTTTGCGATATTAGCTGGGATAGCAAAACCAATTCCTACATTTCCACCGCTTGTACTTGTGATCGCTGCATTCACACCAACAACTTCTCCCTTTATATTTACAAGAGGTCCACCACTATTCCCTGGATTGATCGCAGCATCAGTTTGAATATAATCTTGATAGATTGGAGATTCTTTCCCGAAGCGTAAATTCGCTCGTCCTTTAGCTGAAACAACACCGACAGTAACAGTTCTTTCTAAACCTAATTGACCAAAAGGATTTCCGATTGCGATAACCCAATCCGCAATTTCTATAGCATTTGAATCTCCTAATGGTGCGACTACTATATTTTCATCTGAATCAATCTCAATTTTAATAACCGCTAGATCAGTTTCAGAATCCAGTCCAACGATTTGTGCTTCGTATTTTGCTTTATCTGCCAAAGTTACAGTAATTTCACCTTCTTCACCCTTTGATACAACATGGTTATTAGTGAGTATGTATACTTCATTCTGTTCTTGTTTAAAAATAAAACCACTCCCCATTGCCATAGATTTTCTTCGCTGGGGTTCTCTATTCCTATATGGATCCGGGAAAAAGAACTTAAAAAAATCATCATTTAATGGAAGACGTGAACTCATCCCGCCATATTTAACCTCATATTCTACAGAAATATTTACAACCGATTCTCTGATATCTTTTACGACTTGTACAAAAGGACTCCTGTTATCTGAAGTTAATGGACGTTGGGCATGCATACTGTAAACGATAGCTAATAAAATTATCGTTATTAATAAGATCTTTTTTTTCATTTATCTCTCCCTATAGTTTATTAATATTAACGAAAAAATATTGTAAAGTTACAATAAAAAAAGCCGCGAGTTCACGGCTTTTTTTTAATTGGGTGATTTTATTGTATATCGATCTTCTTTGCTGGTTCTGGCTCAGTTTTGGGTATTGTGATGGAGAGAACACCATTATTATACTCTGCCTTGATCGATTTTGCATCACACTTTTCAGTTAAAGCTATTGTTCTTTTAAAATTACCACTATATCGTTCACAGCGATAATAAGAATCCTTTTTCTCTTCTTTTTCATCCTCATGGTTTGCTTCGATAACTAGTTCATTTTTGTTAATGGATATGTTGATATCCTTTTTATCGAATCCTGGAAGATTCGCTTTAACTTCATAATCATTTTCGTTTTCTAAAAGATCAATTGCCATTGATCTTACATTTTCTTCAGCTTTATCATCTTCCAAGAAATTATCGAAGAATTTGTCAAAAGCTGATCTCATCGGGTAATAACTCTTTCTCCTATTAACTGGAACGTATCTCATCATAACCTCCTCGAATTTTTTTCAAAACGTTCATAGAATATTATAATCGATAAAATTGAAATGTCAAATAAAAAATTAGCAGTCAGAGGAAGAGAGTGCTAAAAAAATATTTTGACAATTCTCTCTATCTATTTAAATTGTTTATTGGAAGCAAGATAAGATTAAAATTGATAGTAAATCGTGAAATTTTGGAGGAAAAGATGTTATTAGAGAGCGTTAAAAAAAGATTTAGTGTAAGAAAATTTAAAGAAAAAGAAATTGAAAAAGAAAAATTAAACGCATTACTGAAAGCTGCTCAATTAGCTCCATCAGCTCGAAATATCCAACCATGGAAATTTGTTGTGGTCAATGATAAGGAAAAAAGAAAAAAGCTAACAGATATTTGTAAGGGGCAAAAATTTGTTTCTCAAGCACCTGCAACAATAGTTCTTTGTGCTAATAATACAGACTATACGATGACATGTGGTCAAAAAGCTTATACTATTGACTCTGCTATCGCAGGTGAACACATTGCCCTACAAGCTACTGAAATGGGTTTGGGTAGTTGCTGGATTGGAGCATTTTATCATGACAAGATGGCCGATTTGATAAATTTACCAGATGACTATAAGATCGTAGGACTATTACCTATTGGTTATCCTGATGTTGAAAAAAAGAAGAGAAGCTTAAAACCTATTGAGGAGATTGTTAGCTACAACAGTTTTTAGGTTTTAAAGAGGAAGGATAGAAAAATGAATTTGAATAGACTAACAATAAAGTCACAAGAAGCGTTAGAAAAGGCTAAACAAATAGCGGAGACCAGAGGCCATCAGGAAATTACAAGTAGTCATGTATTGCTAGCCATGCTACAGCAAAGAGCAAGCGTTAGTATTTCTTTGTTAAAAAAGTTAGATGTAGATACAAATTTAATAAAACAGGAATTGAAACTTTATCTTGATACTAGGCCAAAAGTTAGTGGTGTGCATCAATCTTCGCTATCACCAGAGCTAAATTTAGTTTTTAGTCAAGCAGAAAAAGAAGCATCTAAGCTTCAAGATGAATATGTAAGTTTAGAACATTTATTAATAGCAATTATTATAAAAGGGAATCTACCCAAAAAGATCCAAGATTTGAGTATAAAAAGGGCAGATATTCTGAAAGCACTTAAGGAGATCAGAGGTAACCAGAAAGTTACCGATCAAAACCCTGAAAGTAAATACCAGGTATTGGAAAAATATGCTCGTAATCTTACTAAACTTGCTCGTTTGGGTGAACTTGATCCGGTTATAGGTCGCGACGATGAAATACGCCGAACTATCCAAACGTTATCACGGCGCAGAAAAAATAATCCCGTACTTATTGGTGAACCCGGTGTTGGAAAAACAGCTATAGTAGAGGGATTAGCTCGTCGAGTGGTCGATCTGGATGTCCCTGAGAACTTAAAAGGGAAAGATGTTGTGGAATTAGATATGGGCTCTCTACTAGCTGGAGCTAAGTTCAGAGGAGAATTTGAACAACGTTTAAAAGCAGTATTAAAGGAAGTAGAAAAAGCTGCTGGTCAAGTTATATTGTTTATAGATGAGATGCACACAGTTGTGGGAGCTGGAGCGGCCGAAGGTGCTGTAGATGCTTCTAATATGCTGAAACCGGCTTTAGCTCGTGGCAGTTTGCATTGTATTGGAGCTACAACTCTTGATGAATATAGAAAACATATAGAAAAAGATGCTGCTTTAGAAAGAAGATTTCAACCTGTTTTGATCGATGAACCAGATGTGGATGACACTATCTCCATCCTACGTGGGATCAAGGAAAAATATGAAGTTCATCATGGTGTTCAAATACAGGATAATGCACTCGTTTCTGCGGCTGTTCTTTCAGAACGATACATTTCAGATAGATTTTTACCAGATAAAGCTATCGATCTAGTAGATGAAGCATGTGCTAGTTTGCGCATGGAAATTGATTCAATGCCAGAAGAATTGGAAATTGCTGATAGAAAATTGAAACAATTAGAGATCGAAAAACTATCCTTGAAGAAAGAAAAGGATAAGGTTTCCAAAGAAAGATTAAAAAAAATTTCTCAAGAATCTGCTGATATTATGGAGAAACGAGCAGAACTTTTAATGCGCTGGGAACATGAGAAAGATCTGCTGAAAAATATTAGTGAAATATCTGAACAAATTGATGATATTAAAGCTGAAATCGAAATTTTAGAAAGAAATGGTGACCTAGCAAAAGTTTCTGAACTGAGATATGGAACCTTGGTCGATAAGCAAAAAGAATTACTTGAATTTAAAACAAAATTGCAGAACATACCTAAACAGGATCAGCTTCTGAAAGAGCAGATCGATGAAGAAATGATAGCGGATGTAGTCTCAAAATGGACCGGAATCCCGGTAGCTAAACTGATGAAGAGTGAAATGCAGAAACTTATCAATATGGAAGAGATCCTCTCAGCCAGAGTAATCGGACAAATGGAAGGTATAAAAGCCGTTTCCAATGCGATACGAAGATCCCGAAGTGGACTTTCCGATAGTGAAAAACCGATCGGTTCTTTCCTGTTTATGGGTCCGACCGGCGTGGGAAAAACAGAACTTGCAAAATCACTTGCATCCTATCTATTTGATACTGAAAAGGCGATTATTAGGATAGATATGAGCGAATTCATGGAGAAGCATTCTGTGGCTCGCCTGATCGGTGCTCCTCCGGGTTACGTTGGATATGACCAGGGTGGATATCTCACCGAGGCAGTTCGCAGAAAACCTTACAGCATTATCCTGCTGGATGAAATTGAAAAAGCGCATCGTGACGTCTTTAACGTGCTGCTGCAAATATTGGATGACGGCAGAATGACCGACGGCAAAGGCAGAACTGTCGATTTTAAAAATACGGTGATCATTATGACTTCCAACGTAGCTTCCGACCTTATTTATGAAATGGGCGATAAACCGGAAACCGAGATCAAGGCAGAATTGAAAGAGCACTTAAAGCAGCATTTCCGTCCGGAATTCTTGAACCGTTTAGATGATACCATCGTCTTCCACAGGTTGGATAAAAAGCAGATCGAAAAAATCGTGAAGCTGCAGCTGGGCTTACTGCAAAAGAGATTGCTGGCTAAGAAGATCGAGATCGACTTCAGCGAATCAGCTGTAAAAGAGATTGCAGATCTGGGCTTTGATCCCCAGTTTGGAGCTAGACCGCTAAAAAGAGTTAT
>LSCM01000123.1 GCA_001577185.1 Cloacimonetes bacterium TCS62
ATACAACTTTAAATTATTTATCAAATACAAATTCATTTATTTTCTTCACATAATTCTAAAAGCACACCGTGAGTGGATTTGGGATGTAAGAATGCAATATTTGCATTATGAGCTCCAAGTCTTGGTTTCTTATCTATCAAACGAATTCCATTAGCAGCTATTTCGTCTAACCTATCCTGGAGATCATTTGTACCAAAAGCTATATGGTGTACGCCCTCACCTCTCTTTTCGATATATTTAGCTATAGTACTATGTTCTGAAGTAGCTTCCAAAAGTTCTATGCGTACGTCTCCAATAGGTAAGAAAGCAACTTTTACCTTTTGTGATTTCACAGTTTCTATAGCCTCTAATTCTAAACCCAATTTTTCATAGAACCTGATAGATTTTTCAAGATCTTTAACTGCAATTCCTATATGACTGATCTTCTTTACCACTTAACACACCATATTACTCTTGATTATAATTTGAAGCAAGTTTAAATCCTATATTTATAGCTTTCATATTCATATCGACATACTGAGATTTAACAGAATTCTTTACTGCTTGCTTTAAAGATTTTTGTGTTACTACTTTGGTTAATTTAACGATAAAGCCAAGAGACATTATATTGGTTGGTAATACTGAACCCAGTTTTTCCTCCGCTATCTTCGTGAATGGTACTTCATAGACTTTAGAATTTAGGATTGTAATATTTTTCACAAAGGTAGTATCTGCTATTAATATTCCACTACCTTTAAGATCCTGTGAATATTTATCACAAGCTTTTTGGGTGAGAGTTAATAGAATATCACATTTTGTGGCTTCAGGGAAATAAAACTTTTTCTTACTGATGATCACATCTGCTCTGGAAGCTCCTCCTCGGGATTCAGGTCCATAACTTTGGGTTTGTGTTACTAAGATGTCATCAAGTACGGCAGCTTTTGCCAGTATGATGCCAGCCGTTATAAGCCCTTGACCTCCACTACCACTTAAACGTATTTCTTTTTTATTGGTTCCCATTATTTATTCCCCTTTTTATTCTGCAAAGACTGCACTAATTCATCATAAACTTCACAGTATTCTGGCTTATCAATATCTTGCAAAATACCACGAATCATTTTACCATTTCGCTGTTTTTCATCTAATTTGTCATAAGATTTTTGCGGGATAACATTTTTTTTCATAGATCTCATCATATCCGCGGGTGAACCTTTTTTATTTAGTCTACCATAGATAACTGGGCAAGCGCTAATTATTTCTACTAGAGAAAATCCCTTATGCTCAAAGCCTTTTCGGATGAAATTATTTGCTTCGATTGCATGATAAGCAGAAGAACGGGCTACGAATGTAGCACCTGCTCCCATAGCGAGTTTGCAAATATCAAAAGTTGGATCCAAATTACCGTAAGGTGTGGTAGTGGCTTTATCACCTGTTGGAGTTGTGGGTGAATATTGACCACCTGTCATTCCATAAATGTAGTTATTAATTAAAACTACTGTAATATCTATATTTCTTCTTGCAGCATGAATAAGATGATTCCCTCCAATTGCAGTTGCGTCACCATCACCTGTTACTACCATCACGTTCATCTGTGGTTTATATAATTTCATACCAGTTGCATAGGCAATTGCTCGCCCATGTAAAGAATGCAAAGTGTTTAAGTCTACATAAACAGGCATTCTACTAGAGCAACCTATACCAGAAACCATAGCAGTGTTACTGCGTTTCCACTCTAACTTAGCCATCGCACGAATTATTGCACCCAATACAATACCATTACTGCATCCAGGACACCAAACATGAGGGAAATTTTTCTTATGTCTAAGGTATTTTCCTTGAACTATTTTTTGTGGTATGTTTTGCATTTTATTTTTTCTCCTTCATTATGTTTACTATTTCGTCTGGAGTTATCAATTGACCGCTATTCTTTTGAATTGGAATTATGCTATGAGATTTAGTGTTTGTATAGTTCCAAATACTACCCATAACTCTTTTTACTTCATTGATCAACTGACCCTGGTTGAGTTCAGGAACATAAATTCTTCTTACGTTGTTCATATATTTTTTCAATATTGCATCAGGGAAAGGCCAAATCGTTAGAGGTCTAAGCATCCCAACTTTTCTACCTGATTTTCTAGCCTTTATCACTGCTTCTTTTGCAGCTCTTGAAGAAATTCCAGCAGCAAAAATTACAGATCTAGCATCTTCCATTCTGTAAGCTTCTACCTGGATAATATCGTCTAAATTATGAGTTACTTTTTCTTTCAACCTATCCATTAATTCTTGAGTCTCATCAGCTCTGTTAGTTGGGAAACCATATTCATCATGTGCCAGACCAGTAACATGAAAACGATAACCTTCACCGTAGCTAGCAAATGGAGAAATGTATTTCGGATTTTTTGAATAATGTTTATACCATTCAGGTGGTATATTGGGTTTTATGCGATTGATAATATTCACATCTTTCATATTCGGAAGTGTTACAGCTTCACGCATATGGCCTAACACTTCATCGGAAAGAACTATTACACAAGTGCGATACTTTTCAGCTAAATTAAAGGCTCTGATCGTTAGTTGATAGCTTTCTAAAACAGAATTTGGATATAACACTATAGCTGGAGCGTCACCATGATTTCCCCACCTTGCTTGCATTATATCTGCTTGTGAAGGTTTTGTGGGAGATCCGGTACTTGGTCCACCTCTCATAACATTTACTACAACGCATGGTGCTTCTACCATTTTTGCGAATCCGATACCTTCTGCCATAAGAGATACACCAGGTCCACTAGTAGCGGTCATTGCTTTGGCACCAGAAAGTGATGCGCCTATGATCGAAGATATACTGGCAATTTCATCTTCCATTTGGATGAATTTACCACCAATCTTAGGTAATTCTTCCGACATGATTTCTGCTATTTCCGTAGAAGGTGTGATCGGATATCCTCCGAAGAAATCTATTCCTGCAGCTAAAGCACCTTTTGCTATCGCTTCATTGCCTTGCATTAAAACGCTTCTATTTGTTTTTTTTGCCATAATATCTCCTACTTCTGTTTAGCTCCGGTGATAGCAAAATTTGGACATAATCTATCACAAGTTTCACAATGGATACATTTTTCAGGATTCTTAACATATGGTGATCCATCAGGTTTTCTTGCCAAAACTCCCGTGGGGCAAAATGCCACACAGATACCGCATTTAACACACCAATCGTGATAAATATAAACTGGAGATTCCTTGTAATCACCTTCGGTTTTGATTTCGGTATGTCGCACTTCCATTTTTGCGGGTGAATCATCCGATTTGATGATAACTCCCTCGGGTTTTTTTTCTACTTCTCTGGGCTTTTTCCCATTACTCATTACATACTCCTCAAGCTATAATCTAGATATAATTATAGCATATATGTTTTTTTAATTTAATTGGGTTGGGATTATTTTTTAATTGTAATACTTTTAAGAACTGTGGTTCTAATATGTCCATTTTGGAAAGACTCCAAAACTACAACTTATCGAGCTCATAAATCCGATCTCGGAGCTCTGCAGCTTTTTCGAATTCTAATTCTTTTGCAGCTTCATGCATCTCTTCTTTCAGCAAATTGATAACTTTTTCCTTTGAGTCCAAATTTAAATAATCTTTAAATTTATCTTTTTCTGATTTTTTTGAATTACCTTTTGACTTTCGATAACCGTCTGCCACACTTGTTGAAACCATTATGTCGTCAATATTTTTTTTAATTGTTTTGGGAGTAATATTATTATCGTTATTATATTGAATTTGCTTTTCTCTTCTGCGCTTGGTTTCATCAATAGTTTCATGCATTGCCGGAGTTATTTTATCTGCATAGAATATCACTTTTCCATTTATGTTTCTTGCTGCTCTACCAGCAGTTTGAATTAGAGAGCGAGTAGAACGCAGGAAACCTGCTTTATCCGCATCTAAAATAGCAACTAATGATACTTCTGGCAAGTCGAGGCCCTCTCTTAAAAGATTGATACCAACCAAAACATCAAATTTATCAAGCCGAAGATCTCTGATTATTTTTGATCGTTCGATCGTGTCAATTTCACTATGTAAATAGCGAACTCTTACTCCAGCTTTATCAAGATATTCGCTCAGGTCTTCTGCCATACGTTTAGTTAGAGTAGTAACAAGGATCTTTTCTTTTTTTGGAACTCTTGTTCTAACTTGTTCCAAAAGATCATCAACTTGAGTTGAGACCGGAAGTACTTCGATGATAGGATCGATTAGACCTGTAGGACGGATAATTTGCTCAGTAAAAACTCCGTCAGTTTGTTCCAACTCATAAGGTCCAGGTGTAGCTGAGACATAAATAACCTGATTGATCTTTTCTTCGAATTCTTCAAATTTTAAGGGACGATTATCAAAAGCGGAAGGAAGCCTGAAACCATAATCTACAAGATTCCTCTTCCGCGTATAATCACCACCATACATAGCTCTGACCTGTGGTAGGGATACATGAGATTCATCAATGAACATGAGAAAATCATCGGGGAAATAATCCAAAAGACAATTTGGCGGGTCCCCTTTTTTTGCTCCAGTAAGATGGCGAGAATAATTTTCGATACCTGAACAGAAACCAATTTCACGCAACAT
>LSCM01000124.1 GCA_001577185.1 Cloacimonetes bacterium TCS62
ATCATAGTTGTTGATGGTTTATACCAAATAATTATTATTGCTATATTATTTACTCTTGCTTATGTTATTGCTCAAGGGATCAAAAGAACTATCTATCCCAAGATCTCTGACCAAGACTCGTTTTTATACTACTTAAGAAAACTTATTATTCCTATAATTTTCTTAAGTTTTATGATGATTACCAAATACATTATTTACCATAATTTTCATTGGATCAATCCACTGGTAGATATTATTACAAATTTATTTATGGCTTTTATAATTATCAAATTATTAGCTTATATCTTCAAAGAAGCTATTTGGTTTAACATTTTTAAAACTATACTTTGGATTTTAGTTGCACTAAATATATTTCATTTATTTGATGATTTCACAAATTTTTTAGATAATATCAGATTTTCATATGCTGATAATGAGCTTTCTGTTCTTTTGATAATTAAAGGAATGTTAATACTATTTTTCTCGCTCTGGTTTGCACTTAAATTATCGGAATTTATTCAAGCTAAGATAACACATAGCCAGAAAATAAATCCATCATTACAAGTACTATTTTCAAAAATCACTAAGATCATCTTATTGTTCTTAGCCGCACTTATTGGATTGAATATTATTGGTGTGAAGCTAACTACTTTTGCAGTTTTGGGTGGCGCTGTAGGAGTTGGTATTGGATTTGGTTTACAAAAGATCGTTTCTAATTATATCAGCGGTTTTATTCTACTTTTGGATAAATCTATCAAGCCCGGTGACATAATTGAAATCGATCAGACATTTGGATCTATTAAATCTATGAGTACAAGGTATGTTACTGTATCTACAATCGGTGGTAAAGAACATTTGATCCCTAATGAAGATCTTATCACTCATAAGGTGATCAATTGGTCGCATACAAACACTTTGATCCGGTTGAAAATAACGGTTGGTGTTTCATATTCTACAGATATTCCCAAGGCAATGAAAATTGTAAAAGAAACAGCTCAATCTCATCCTCGAGTAGAACAAAAGAGTAATGTGGCTGTATTTCTTGATGAATTTAATAGCAGTTCAATAGACCTAGAACTTAGATTTTGGATCAAAGATCCAGACAAAGGTGTAGCTAATATTAAAAGTGATATCAGATTGGAGATATGGAAGAAATTTAGAGAGCATAACATTGAAATTCCATTCCCACAAAATGACGTTTATATCAAATCAATGCCGGATACGAATTAAAGTTTTATGAACGAGCAAACTTCAGTGCGTCAGATTTATCTTGATTACAATGCTACCACACCGATCGATCCGAAAGTAGCTGATGCTATGCTTCCATTTTTAAGAAAACACTTTGGGAATCCCTCAAGTGATCATAAATTTGGAAAGATCGCAAAAAGAGCTTTGGAAAATGCTCGTAGGCAAGTTGCAGAATTAATCAATTGTAAAAGTGATGAAGTAATCTTTACAAGTGGTGGAACGGAATCGAATAATTCCGCTCTTATCGGGTATGCACTTGCTAATAAAAATAAGGGAAATCATATAATTACTTCAACGATTGAACATCCGGCAATAATGGAAGTTTGTAGATATTTAGAGACTCGGGGATTTGATGTAACCTACCTACAGGTTGATAAATTTGGGATGATCGATCCAGAGAATATTGCTAAAAACATAACATCCGATACGATTATGATCTCAATAATGCATGCCAATAATGAGGTTGGAACAATTCAACCTATAGAAGAGATCGGGAAAATCGCCAGAGACCATAAAATTTGTTTACATTCTGATGCTGCTCAATCATTAGGAAAGATACAAGTTGATGTTGATAAAATGAATGTAGATCTCTTATCCATAGCTGGTCATAAAATTTATGCTCCAAAAGGTGTGGGAGCTCTATTCGTCCGAGATGGGATCGAGCTTGATAATATTTTGCATGGAGCAGGTCAGGAAAAAAGCAGAAGACCTGGAACCGAGAACATTTTAGAGATAGTAGGTTTAGGAAAAGCCTGTGAGATAGCGAAAGCAGAATCAGGCAGATTGAGTATCATGCGTGATAAACTTCAAAAAGGTATTTCTGATATTACAAAGATCAAGCTAAATGGACATCCCATCAAGAGACTCCCAAATACTTTAAACATTACTTTTGAAGATCATAATAATTCTTTGATCTCAAGAATCTCTTCAGAAATTGCTGTTTCTTATGGAGCTGCCTGTCACTCAAATACCCAAGAAATTTCTTCAGTCTTAAAAGCCCTTGATGTAAAAGCTGAACATGCTCAAAAAACTATCAGATTTTCACTCGGAAGATTTACATCTGAAAGTGAAATCGATGAAGTTGTTTCCATAATATCCAGGTTAGCAAATGAATATTCTTAATATTGAAATAAAAGCTAGGTGTAAGGATCAAGATAATATCCGCAAGATCTTACAGCAGAATAAAGCGGTTTTAAAAGGGATCGATAAACAAATTGATACTTACTTCAAAGTTTCTAAAGGTAGATTGAAGCTAAGAGAAGGCAACATAGAAAACAACTTGATCTATTATAAACGTGATAATAAAAAAGGACCTAAACAATCGAACGTAATTTTATTGAACACCAATGTAAATTCCAATCTGAAAAAAATATTAAGAAGCTCTCTAGAAATTTTGGTAGTTGTAGAAAAAACTAGAGAAATATATTTCATAGATAACATTAAATTTCATATAGACACAGTTAAAAATTTAGGAAAATTTATTGAGATCGAAGCTATAGACGAGGATGGATCAATTGCTAAGAAAGTCCTGCAAGAGCAATGTGAAACATATTTACGCAAATTTGAGATCAAGAAAAAAGATCTAGTACAGAATTCTTATAGTGATATGTTAATGGAAGACTTTATAATTAGAGAAGGCTCGCCTCAAGAGATCGTTGCTCTATCTCATCTGATCCCTGAATTTGAAAATCCATATCCTGTGGAAGAATATAAAAAAAGATTATTAAAGACAAAACATCTTATTTTGATAGCAGAGAAAGATGATAGATCAGTTGGATTTAAAGTGGGCTATAAGCGTAATGATCACTTTTATTCTTGGATGGGTGGTGTACTTCCAGATTATCGCCAATTAGGAATTGCTGCATCTCTTGCAAAAAGACAGGAAAAATGGGCTTTTAAGAATGGATTTGCTAAAATTATGGTAAAAACCCTAAATAAGCATAAAAATATGCTCCAATTTTTGATCAAAAATAAATTTGATATCAAGAAGACAAAATCTGGTAAATTTGGAATAGAGATTATCTTGGAGAAAATATTATGAAGAAATATTTAGTAATGATCTTGTTGTTGCTTGCATTATTATTGGAAGCAAATAAAGTAAAATTCCGTTTTATCGGTAGTGGAGAATCTTATTTTACAGCTTACAAAGAATACCATTATGATGAACCTATGCTTGGTGCTCATATCAATGCGGAACTTTTAAATATCTTTGATCAATATGGTTTAGGTGGATCTGTTTTTTATGATCTGAAAAGTTATGATGATCGTTTTGACACATACAAATTTTATGAGATCTACTTACATAATTATTATGCATTTACAGATAAAAAACACTATTTTATTTATGGATTCTTTGCTGGTTTTCGCAAAACACAAATTTCCTATATTCATCATAACACTGATGATCTTAATGATTTAGATATGAGTAGGCCCCTTTTAGGATTTCATTATTCCACCGAAAATTGGGGGATGAAGATGTTTTGGACTCAAGCGGAAAATCGCAAACCAGTATTGGGTTATGAACTAAAATTGAGAAGTTCAGTTGGTTTAGTCACTCATATCGGTCGAACAAACAGGGGACCGATCGATAATGCTGGTTCTGAATTCTATCTTAGGATCGGTTACGAATTGTTTTATTGATGTAGATCACAAATTAGATACAAATGAAAAACAAAGATCTTAGCATATCAGCAATTAAGGCAAATCTATATGCCATACCTATTGTTATGATCTCCATTGTAGGATCTTTGGGATCTTTCATTTATATACATAGCTGGGCAGCATTTAAGGATGGTTTTGTCTCGATATATTTATACCTTCCGATTTTTCTGATAGTATTTATCCTGGGTACGTTTTTACACGAAATTCTACATGCAGCTTCTTTTCTAATATTCGGGAAACTGAATATAAAGCAAATTAAAATTGGAATACAATGGAAAATTCTTACGCCATATGCTCATTGTAAAGTTCCTATAAAAGCAAAAGTTTATCGTGTTGCTCTATTGATGCCTGCAATTATCCTTGGTTTTCTACCATTAGTCATTTCTTGGATATGGGGTTGGAGTTGGCTAGCGATCTATGGAACCTTATTTATAATATTAGCAGGCGGTGATTTGTTAGTTCTATGGATAATAAGAGCCCTAGATTCAAATGATCTCGTAAAAGATCATCCTTCAAAATGTGGTTGCATTATCCTCTAAAATATTTATCCAATCCAAAAGCCAGAAATACACCATAACCTGCAAATATTACTCCTAAAATAGTTAGTGGAATTGATATCAAAGCACTTCTACCTATAAACAATTGGCCAATAATACTGATCATTAATCCTGTTACTGTGTATTTTAGTGCTTTTAAGTGGAATTTCTTCTTCATATTA
>LSCM01000125.1 GCA_001577185.1 Cloacimonetes bacterium TCS62
TACTTTTAATAACTATCAAGATCTCATTCGGTACGCAGATGATCGGCAAGCTATTACTCCAGCCCTGTTTCACGCAATATTGATGTTCACAATCAGAACTTTTTATCCTTACTTTTCCATCCTTGATCTCAATGACTACCTCATCTTCAAGTTCGATTAACCGCTGTTTTTGCAAAGAGTATTCTCCCAGCAGTTGGTTGTGTCTGAAGATTTTTACTTTTTCTGTCCTATTTTTCCGGTGGAATGAGAAAAGAAAAAAAATAGATACTAATATTAAAATGATGATCAATATGATATCAGCAGGAGTGAGTATTTCTTTTATCTTTTTTATCATGAAGTGAATTTACCGTAAATTTCATGGCCACATTGTGGACATTGGTTACCTGTGAGGTCGATAGAAGAGGTAAAGCCTCTTTTGATAAGCTTAAATCCACACTTCGGGCAGTTCGTATCTTTCTTAGTATGAATATTTCCCAAATAAACATAGGATAGCTTTTGCTCTGCGATCTGCTTTGCTTTATTAAGTCTCTGAATCGGTGTTGGGGGATCATCCATTTTATACATAGGAAAATAACGAGAAAAATGGACCGGAATATCCTTATTGACCTGAGCAATATAATCAGTAACTTTTTGGATCTGTTCATCAGAATCATTATGCTCTGTTACAAGTAGATTAGTAATTTCGATGTGACACTTTTTAGCAGCAGTTCTGATCGTATCTAATACAGGCTTTAGTGTAGCATTACAAATATTTTTATAAAAATCATTCTGCATAGATTTTAGATCGATATTCATGGCATCAATATATGGGAGAAGTTCCTCAAGCGGTTTTTGATTAATATAACCATTTGTAACCATTACTGTTTTTATGCCATTTTCGTGAAGTAATTTGGCTGTATCTAAAACAAATTCAAACCAGGTTGTTGGTTCTGTGTATGTAAAAGCGACGAATTTTGAGAGATGATTTTTGCAAAGCTCCAATATTTTTCCTGAAGTAACGGCAGTTGTTGGTACTTTCTGCTGGCTGGAGCGATAATTTTGGCAGAATTTGCAGCTTAAATTGCAGGCATTAGGACCTATTGAAATTATCTGTTCTCCGGGATAGAAATGGAAAAGAGGTTTTTTTTCAATAGGATCGATGCTGAGTGACATTGTTTTACCATAATTTGTTGAATATAGAACGCCCTCAATATTCTTTCTTACTCGGCAAATACCAACATTTTGTGGTGAGATGATACATTCATGGGGACATAATTTGCATTGTACATGTTCTTTTTTTATTTTAATATAATGTTTTGCTTCTTTCATAAAAACCTTCTCGTAATTATAACCAGTAAATTTTCTAAATAAACAATTTACATAAGATCAGCTAATATTTTTAAGTTCTTATCTAAGCTATCTGAATTTAGTTCCAAAGTTTTTTTGGCATTTAAACCTAAGTTTTTTGCCAACTTAGGATCATCAGCGATCTTAATTATATCACTTTTCAAGTTTTGTTTATCAGAGATTACAATACCATCATTCTCCAGAAGTCTTTCTACAGAATCATTACAGGAATCATGATATTTTCCCATTAAGATCGGAATACCATAATTTGCCGGTTCCAATGGGTTGTGTCCTCCAAAATCGATAAAACTTCCACCTACGATTGCCAGATCACTCAGAGCGTAAAACATATTTAGAATTCCCATTTCATTTACAATTACTACTTCACCGATAGCTTGCATTTCTGAATAGAGAACAGGATCGAGATCCTTAAAAATATTTTTCACTTCTTGAGTTCTATGAAGATGTCTGGGAACCAAAATGATCTTTAGATTATCGATCTTCTTTTTGAGATCAGGTAGAACTTGATATAACAGCATTTCTTCTTTCGGACGGCTGCTACCCCATACCAACACAAAATCATCTTCCTTATAACCCAGTTCCTTACGAATTTTTGTTTTTTCATAGCTCGGTAGATCCATACAAAATTTTAGATTATGAACATTCTGAACATTATTGAACTTAAATCCGATAAATCTACGAGCATCTTTCTCAGATTGTGCATTAACCGCTTTTATTGCTTGCCATAGCGGTTTCCAGAAAAAACGAAATCTTCTATACTTGGGAAATGATCTATCAGAAATTCTACCATTGATCAGAATGATCGGAATATTCTCTTTTTTGGCAATATGCAGCATGTTGGGCCAAAATTCAGTTTCGACCAATATTATCAAATTAGGATTTAACTTATCAAAAACTTTTTTCATAATGTGATAGATATCGATAGGAAAGAGGATAGTAGTAAGTTTTGGACTGATCTTTTTGGCAGTTTCATGACCTGTTTCGGTCATAGTAGATAATACAAAATCTTTATGAGGATATTTTCTGATCAGTTCTCCAATCAAGGCTTTAATAGCGTTAACTTCTCCTACAGAGGCAGCATGTATCCATACTGAATCTTTGAATTCATGCTTGAGATAACCTAATCTTTCTCTATCTTTTTTGCTTTTGAACTTAACTTTTAAAAATGGAGAGAACAAGGTATAAAAAAAGTTGGTTACAAATCTATAAATAAACATATTTTTTCTTAATCTACGATTTTAAAGTAGATATCCTCCGTCACTCGATTTACTAAAACTTTCACTTTATCGATCAATTTAAACGTTCTACCGTTTCTCCTACCGATCAAGCGATTATTGTAAAGTTTATAATAATCATTTTTTATACTAGAAAGCTCTACAATACCAGTTACAGGATATCTATCTAACTCAACTATAAAAAGAGTTGAGCTCAAACTTATAATGATACCCTCATATTCTTCTCCCAATTTTCCTTTCATAAAGTTAATTTTGTTCTTTATATCTACTTCTTTTTCTGATTCATCAGCTACTAATTCCTTATCTGAACAGATCTCGGCAAGATCGTACAGTTTTTGCTCGGGAAATTTATACTCGTGTGAACCTAGCATATTCTTTAACTGATGATGTATCACTAGATCACTTAGACGGCGGATCGGAGAGGTGAAATGCGTGTAATATTTTAATGCTAGCCCAAAATGATGTTTATTCTCCACTGAATATTTTGCTTTCATCAAGCTCCGCAGAATTACTTTATCGAAAACGCGATGATGATCATGATCGGGAAGATCATCTAAAACTTTTTGAATTGCTTTGTTAGTGTCCTGATTTAGGTCAAAATCTGTATCGATTTCACCTAGTGTCTCTTTCAATTTTTTTAATTTATCTTTATCTGGTTCTTCATGAATGCGGAAGATAGTTGGTTGAGCAGATAATTTCCTAGCGATAAATTCATTGGCTAATAACATAAAATTCTCGATAAGCTTATGAGAATCTGTTTCTTTAGTTCGCTGAAGATCTACGATATGTCCTTCATCATCAAAAATGAACTGTGTCTCAGGAAGATCAAAAAAAAGATAACCATCTTTCTTGCGCTGCTTGGAGATCACTTTGGATAGATCTCGCATCTGGAACAATGCATTTTTTATCTCAGTTTCGATCTTAAGTTTCTTACCTGCAAATAATTTATCGATCTCATTATAAGAAAATCTTCCATCCGATCGAATTACACTCTCATAAGTTTTCTGTGATAATATTCTGAGCTCACTATTAAATACTATTTCGACCGTTAAAGTTAGTTTTTCTTCATAAGGTCGTAAACTGCAAACTTTGTTTGATATCTTCTCCGGAAGCATAGGTATTACCCTTCTGGGAAAATAATAGCTGTTTCCTCGATTTACAGCTTCTCTAAATAGTTCACTTTCGGGATGAACATAGTGCGCAACGTCTGCAATATGAACATAAACAATGGTTTTCTCTTTATTTTTTACTAACGATATTGCATCATCATAGTCTTTTGCTGATTCCGGGTCGATAGTAAACGTAAGTAGATCTCTAAGATCACGGCGTTTGTTGATCTCATCCAAATCGATCTGAGGTGAAATGCTATCTAATTCAGCTAGTACTTTTTTCGTAAATTCCAGTGGTAGATCGAATTGTTTTATCACACTCAGGATTTCCACATCCGGGTCACCAGCTTTTCCTAAAACTTCGATGACATTACCAAATGGTTTCTGATAATGATCTTGTTTGCCCCAACCGGTTACTTTCAGTACAACCTTGTCACCAGGTTTGCCACCACCAGGGTCATTGACGGTGAAATCGGTATGTATTTTGGAACTATCTACCATAAGATAATTATTCCCTCGGTATTTTTCCAATCTACCAACAAATTCATTTGTATAGCGTTTTATGATCCTAATGATCTTACCATAACGTTTTCCTCTTCGACTGTAAGAAACTTCCACTTCTACAGTATCATTATGATAAGCGTTCAGGCAATCTTCTGCTGAGATGAAAATGTCATTTTCATCTGCTCTTACAAAAGCAAAACTCTTATCTCGGGCTAAGGCGGTAGCATCGAAGGTTCCTATTACTTTTCTTATCTTAGTTTGCTTCAATCCAGCGTATTTATGATGTTTATATGCTATCTCTTTTTCTCTGGCCATTTTTTTTAAAGTGTGAAT
>LSCM01000126.1 GCA_001577185.1 Cloacimonetes bacterium TCS62
AGAGCTAACGATATGATGGGAAGATTTCCCAATGAAAAAGGAACTATTATGCGCACTATGTTCGTAGGGGCAGCAGTATCTGAATCTACTGCCATCTATTCATTAGTAGTTGCGTTCTTATTAATTTTTGCAGTTTAATAAAATAAATGGAGGAACCATGGATTTAACATTAGCGCAAGGTATCGTAAAAGCAGCAGCATTATTAGGAGCTGGTGCTTGTATGGGAATGGGTGCTTTAGGACCAGGAATCGGTGAAGGTTTTGTTGCAGGTAAAGCATGCGAGGGAATTGCTCGTACACCGGAAAATGCGAGTTTGATCACTAGAACTATGCTTGTGGGACAAGCTGTATCTGAATCAACTGGTATCTACTCATTGGTTATAGCACTTTTATTAATATTCTCTACATAAATTAAAATTAATTTGTTATAACTTGGAGAATTTATGATAAGTATAAATTATGCTTTCATAATTGTTATTTTGAATTTTATTTTGCTTTTGATAGTGTTGAATAAAATATTATATGAACCTATCAAAAAATTTCTTACAGAAAGGCAAAATAAGATATCATCTGACATGAATGAAGCTCAGGAAGGGAAAGAAAAAGCAGAGAAATTAGTGCTGAAAAAAGAGCAGGAAGTAAAAGCTTCTGCGGAAGAAATGCGTAAATTGAAGAGAAAATCAAAGAAGATCGCTGAGAACGAAGCTAAAGATATTCTCAAAAATGCTAGAAATCAAGAGAAAAAAGTTCTCAAAGATACCGAAGTCTTACTTGCCAATGAAAAAGAAAAGGTTAAAAAAGAAATAGAGAAAGAACTTACGACAATGGTATCAAATCTCTCAGCTAAATTTCTTTCACAAAAAATAGATGATAAAAATGATGAAAAATTCATCAAAGATATCATTTCCGAAGGTAATGAAAATTGAAAAATAAACTTTTAGCAAAACGCTATGCAAAAGCTCTGATTTCAAATCTGGATGAATCAGAATATGAAGATGTTCTGAACGATATTAAACTATTATTTCAGATCTTTAAGGTTAATGTTAACCTAATTGATACAATCGATTCAACTATTTACCCACTGAAGAAAAGAATTGCTTTGAGTAGTTTAATAACTGAAAACTTAAATAAAAGCAAAATTTGGAAGAATTTATTTACTCTATTGGTTAATAAAAAAAGATTTTTTATAATCTTTGAACTTTTCACTGAAATTGAGTATTTTATTTTGGATGAGCAAAACAAAGTTAAAGTCAATTTGAAAATAGCTCATAAGCAATCGAAAGATACATTGCAAGAAATATCTAAGACGATTAAAAATATAATCCAAAAAGAAATAATCCTAAATATACAGATCTCACCAGAGATTATTGGTGGATTTGTAGCAAAAACCCAAACTTTAGCTATCGATGGTTCTGTAAAAAATAATTTAGTTAAACTAATGAATATTACTAAAATTTAATGAGGCCGCTATGAAGATACAACCAGATGAAATAAGTTCGATCTTAAAAACTAAGATCAATGATTTTAAATTTGAAATTGATGTTTCTGAAACTGGAAAAGTCGTACAAGTAGGTGATGGGATAGCCCGTATTTATGGTTTAGATAATGTAATGGCTGGTGAAATGATAAGTTTTCCCAGTGGCGTTATAGGAATGGCACTAAACCTAGAGGAAGATAATATAGGTTGCATCATTTTTGGAGAAACACATAAGATCCAGGAAGGCGATATTGCTAAAAGAACAGAAAAAATATTACAAGTTCCAGTTGGAGACAAAATGTTGGGACGTGTTGTAAATGCTTTGGGACATCCAATTGACGGAAAGGGCGATATTGAAGCGGATGAAAACTTTGCTGTAGAACGTAAAGCTCTAGGGATTATTCAACGACAACCTGTAATAGAACCCTTGCAAACAGGATTAAAATCCATCGATTCGATGATACCTATTGGTAGAGGACAAAGAGAACTTATTATCGGTGATAGACAAACAGGTAAAACCGCTATTGCAATTGATACAATTATCAATCAAAAAGGATCGGATGTAAATTGTGTTTATGTTGCTATAGGTCAAAAGAAATCTTCTGTAGCCAAAATAGTAAAAACTTTAGAAGAACACGATGCCATGGAATATACGACAATAGTCGCAGCAACTGCTTCAGAATCAGCTTCCTTACAATATATTGCTCCATATACGGGTTGCTCGATCGGTGAGTATTTCCGAGATAAAGGAGAGCATTCCTTAATAATTTATGACGATCTTTCAAAACATGCAGTAGCCTATAGAGAATTATCATTATTACTTAGAAGACCGCCTGGTAGAGAGGCATATCCGGGAGATGTATTTTATCTTCATTCACGACTATTAGAAAGAGCTTCAAAATTGAATGATGACTTGGGAGGCGGTTCGTTAACTGCATTACCGATCATAGAAACACAAGCAGATGACATAACGGCCTATATTCCAACTAATGTGATCTCGATTACCGATGGGCAAATATACCTTGGAAGCCGTTTATTTAACTCTGGTATAAGACCGGCGATCAATGCTGGATTATCTGTATCAAGAGTTGGCGGAAATGCTCAAATTAAAGCAATGAAAAGCGTTGTCGGTAAACTTAGGTTAAATCTAGCTCAGTATAACGAATTAAAAGCTTTTGCTAAATTCGGTTCTGATCTGGATAAAACTACTCAAGACCAATTGCGCCGAGGAGAACGATTGGTTGAAATACTCAAACAGGATCAATATTCGCCATTACCTGTTGCAAAACAGATATTTATTATATTTATGGCAAACGAAGGATTCCTAGATGAGGTTGAAATTGAAAACGTTTTGAAGGTCGAAGAGGAATTATTTAATACCTTAGATACAGAGTATAAAGAATTCATGGAAAGCATGGTGAAAGACAAAATAAATGATGAAATGAAAGAAGCTATGCGGGAAATTTGTAAAAAAGTAATGAAGAAATTTTAGATTAGATGGGGATTAATGGCTAATATTAAAGAGATCAAAACTCGTATTGCAAGTGTAAAAAATACGAAACAGATTACTAATGCAATGAAAATGGTTGCTGCAGCAAAGTTACGCAAAGCTCAGAATAATATTTTGGAAGCTAGGCCATTTTCTGACCATTTGAATAAAATGCTCGAGATCGTTAAATTGAAAAATAAATCTGCATCTCACCCACTTTTGATGGACGCATCCGAGCAAGGGAAAACAGCTTTAATAGTTGTAACTTCTGATAGAGGTCTTTGTGGTGCTTTTAATGCACACATTATTAAAAAAGCGTTGAAGTACATAAAAGAAAATCCAAAAGTAGATGTTATTTGCATTGGCAAAAAAGGTTATGATAGAATTAAGAAAAAATCAAATAATATTATTAAAGAATATTTGGATATTTTCAATGAAATGGATTTTACTATTTCCAAATATGTTGCTAAGCAAATAATAACTCTATTTCTTAAAGAGGGATATTCAAAGATAGATATTTTATATAATGAGTTTAAATCTGCGATTCAACAGAATATTATTACAAAACAATTACTACCTATCGTACCATCTGAATCCGAAGAGATATCTACCTTAGATTTTATTTATGAACCGGATGAGGATACAATTATTGAGGAGATGGGGAGAAAATATATCTATATCTCTATTTGGAGAATTATGTTGGAATCATCAGCAGCTGAACAAGGTGCCAGAATGACTGCAATGGATTCAGCAACGGAAAATGCAGCAGAACTGATCGAGACATTAACACTAAATTATAATCGAGCACGTCAGGCAGCAATAACAAAAGAGATCATCGAAATTGCTTCCGGTGCAGAAGCTATTAATAATTAAATAAAATAAGAGGATATCATGGTTGAAGGAAAAGTTATTCAAGTCATCGGACCTACAGTAGATGTAGAATTTTCTGAAGGACATTTACCTGCGATTTATAACGCATTAGTAATCAAAAGAAAAGATCGTCCCGAACTTGTATTGGAAACACAAATACATTTAGGGGAAAATAAAGTTAGAACAGTTGCTATGGATTCTACTGATGGGGTTGTGCGTGGAACCAAGGTTATTGATACTGGAGAAAATATCACGGTACCGGTTGGTGAAGAAGTGTTAGGAAGAATATTAAATGTTGTCGGAGAACCGATCGATGAACAAGGTGAGATCAAAGCAGAAAAAAGATTCCCTATTCATAGACAAGCTCCTTTATTCGAGAATTTATCAACTGAGGAAGAGATTCTGGAAACAGGTATAAAAGTTATAGACTTGATTGAACCATATTCAAAAGGTGGTAAAATTGGTCTCTTTGGAGGAGCTGGTGTAGGTAAAACTGTGCTAATTCAAGAATTGATTAGGAATATTGCCGTAGAGCATGGTGGTTTTTCAGTATTCTCCGGAGTAGGAGAAAGAACTAGGGAAGGTAATGACCTTTGGTTAGAAATGAAGGAATCTGGAGTTATAGATAAAACTGCTCTGGTTTATGG
>LSCM01000127.1 GCA_001577185.1 Cloacimonetes bacterium TCS62
GATTTGAAATAAAAAAGTTTGTGCGAAAGTGGTGGAATTGGTAGACGCGCTGGACTTAGAATCCAGTGGGAGCAATCCTGTAGGGGTTCGAATCCCCTCTTTCGCACCAATTATTTAAGGAGATTTTGTGGAAGTTAAGATTAATAAGCTCAAAAATTGTGAACGAGAAATGATAATAACTATCGATTCACAGGAAGCATCGAAAGACTATAATAAAGTTCTAAAAAAATTTAAAAATTATGTTATGATCCCAGGTTTCAGAAAAGGTAAAGCACCATTGAATATGGTTGAACGTAAATACGGTGATCATGCTAAAGAAGAATTTTATAATCAAAAGATTGGAGATTATTATCAAAAAGCACTTCAAGAAAAAGAGATCAATCCTGTCAATATGGGTGAACCAACTAATATTGAATGGAAAAAGGGAAAAGACCTGAAAGCTACATTTAAGTTTGAGGTAATGCCTGAAATTGAGATAGAGAAATATAAGGACCTTGAAGTACCATATGAGAAAACAGAATTTAAAAAGGATATGATAGATGGTACTTTAGAAGAATATCAAAATCAGCTAGCAAAAGAGATCGATGCAGAAACTGCAAAAGAAAGCGATAAAATTACAGCCTCTGTTAAATTCTTAGATGATGATGATAAGGTTACAAAAGAAATTGATAGAGAGTTTGTTCTAAATGATAATCCTTATTGTAAATCGTTCAATAAGAAAGTAGAAGATTCAAAAGTAGGTGATGAATTTAAAGCAAAACTATTTACCAAATCACAAGAATCAAAAGATGAGGATATCACTGATAAGTTCAAAGATAGAGAATTTGGAGTTGAAATCAAATCTATTAAAAGAAAAGAACTTCCAGAATTAAATGACGATTTTGCAAAAGATCTTGAATATGATTCTTTAGATGATCTTAAAGTGAAGATCGAAGAAGAATTGAAAGTAAAGATCAAAAAAGATGATAAACAAAAACTAAAACAAGCATTGATCTCAAAAGTTCTTGAAGTAAATCCCTTTGAAGTACCGAAATCTATTGTGAAAAAATATGCCGAAGATATGGCTAAACCTTCTGCTGAACAATACAATATTGAACTCGATAAAATTGTTCCTATGTACGAACAGATGGCAGAATTTAATCTTAAAAGCCATTATGCAATTGAAGAACTAAAGAAGCAAGAGAAGGTAGAAGTATCAGAAGAAGAGATCGAAGAAATGATCTCAGAAGCAGCAGAAAATCTTAATATGGAAGTCGAAAAATATAAGAAAATGTATAAGAAACAGATTGAGAGTGATCAATTTAAATATGCTGCTCAGGAGAAAAAAATCATTGATATACTTGAGAAGAATTCTAAATTTGTACCATATCCTAAAGAAGATAAAAAGGATTCCAAAGAGGAGAAATAAATGGGTTATGTACCGATCGTAGTTGAACAAGAGGGTAAACAAGAAAGAGCTTATGATATCTATTCACGCCTTTTAAAAGATCGTATTGTCTTTGTTGGTGGAGCTCCTATAGAAGATAATATGGCGAATGTTATTATTGCTCAATTATTACATCTCGAAGCAGATGATCCGGAAAAAGATATCTATATGTATATAAATAGTCCCGGCGGTGCTGTTACATCCGGATTAGCCATCTATGATACTATGCAGTACATCCGACCCGATGTTAGTACAATTTGTATTGGACAAGCATCTAGTATGGGAGCTTTCTTACTTGCTGCTGGAGCATCTAAAAAACGTTTTGCATTACCTAACAGCCGAATTATGATACATCAACCTCTTGGCGGAGCTAGAGGGCAAGCATCTGATATAGAGATCCAAACTAATGAAATCTTAAGGATGAAAAAAAAGTTAAATGAATTATTGCGTAAACATACAAAGCAAACTCTAAAGAAAATAGAGAAAGATACAGATAGAAATTTCTTCATGGATGCTGAAGAGTCTAAAAAATATGGTATTATCGATGAAGTAATAGAATCGAGAAAAGATTCTATGAAGAAAAGTAAAAAAGGAGATTAAATTGAGTTCAGATAGAACACAAAAATGTTCCTTCTGTGGAAGAGCTGAAATAGAAACTAATTATTTAATTAAGGGAATTAGTGGAAATATTTGTGACGAATGTATATCGATGTGTTCCACCATTATTGAAAATGACCATAAAGAAGAAGAGATGGATAATTTTGTCCTTCCTACACCACAAGAGATACACCAACAGCTTAATCAGTATGTTATAGGACAAGAAAATGCAAAAAAGATAATTTCTGTTGCAGTCTATAACCATTATAAGAGAATCTTTAAACAAAAATCAGGTGAAGAGATAGATATAGAGAAAAGTAACATTCTGATGATGGGACCTACAGGTTCCGGAAAAACTTTAATAGCCCAAACACTAGCAAGGATCCTAAAAGTACCATTTGCTATTGCAGATGCAACTACATTGACAGAAGCAGGCTATGTGGGAGAAGATGTAGAAAATATCCTTGTGCGTCTTCTACAAAATGCAAACTACGATGTTGAGAAAGCTGAAAAAGGAATAATTTATATTGATGAATTAGACAAGATCTCACGAAAATCTGAAACACCATCTATTACAAGGGATGTTTCCGGTGAAGGAGTTCAACAAGCATTATTGAAAATACTGGAAGGATCTAAAGTTAATGTACCACCAAAAGGCGGTAGAAAACACCCTCAGCAAGAATTCATTGAACTAGATACTAAAAATATACTTTTTGTAGCTGGAGGTGCATTTTTCGGATTAGAAAAATTGATCCAGAAGAGATTAAGTAAGAAAACTGTAGGATTTGACGCTGATATAATTTCCAAAGAGGACCTTGGTTACGATTTCTTCAGTAAAGTAATCCCTGATGATCTTGTAAAGTTCGGATTAATACCTGAATTAGTTGGAAGAATACCTGTGACTAGTTCATTACATGAATTAGATGAAGTTGCTCTTGTTAAGATATTAACTAAACCCAAAAACGCAATTTGTAAACAATATAATAAGTTATTTGAAATAGAAGGCGTGAAATTAGATTTTGATAAAGATGCATTAACGGAAATAGCCCACACTGCTATCAACCAAAAGACCGGAGCGCGTGGATTAAGAGCGATCATGGAAAAATTTATGCTCGATATAATGTATCATATTCCCGATATGGATAATTTAGAAGAATGCCATATTACCAAAAAAGTTGTGCAAAGTAATTCAGAACCTAAATATAAATTTTTAAAATCTAAAGAAGTTCAAAGTGCCTAAAATGTAGGCCTAAATTACTGTAAACCTTCCAGCTGGATTGTTAGCTCATCAAGCGTTTCTTCTAATTTCCAACCAATACCAGGTTTTGTAATGTAAGCTATTGGATTTGTTTCCATAGCTAAATCTTTATAAGGAGCTTCAGTGTAAGCTGTGACATAAATTATTTTACAATTATATTTAGCCGGTATTTTATTTGCTAGTTCTATTCCATTCATTTTCCCAGGCAATTTAATATCAATTATTATCAACTCAGGTCTTTCTCTTTTAATATATTCCAGTGCTTTTTCAGCAGTCTCTGCAATCTGGATCTTTTTGTAATTTTTTTCTTCAAGTGTAAATTTGATATCGTAAGCTATTAATATCTCGTCTTCTACTACAATCGCACTATTTAGCATTCTTCCCCCTCTAAAGAGCAAATTATAGATTTTACTCTTAAGTTAATACTAAAATAAGGATTATTATTCTTTAAACTTTTGTCAAATAAAAACTTTCATTATGGAACTAATTAAGAAATACTTGACTTTTAAAGGGGGTAAAAACATTTTTTCAAAAAATTTATAATTGGAGTTTATATGCGTTTTAGTCCAAAACCTATAGTAAAGAAAAGAGATAATTTGATCATTGGATTGGTTGTTTTTAGTGTTACTTTATTAGTTTATTATTTAACAATGGCAAGATCATTATCATTTTGGGATGCTGGAGAATATATTACCTGTGGAAGTATTTTAGGTATTCCTCATCCACCTGGAAATCCATTTTATATTCTTTTAGCAAGATTTATGGCAATAATTAGCTTGGATATACCCCATGCTGTAATTATAAATCTCTTATCTAGTTTGTTGTCTGCATTTGCTGTTATGTTCACATATTTTTTCACAGTTAAATTTGTTACAATGTGGCTAGATCCTAAGAAGGATTCACTAAAAATTTATATTATTGGTTTGATTGCTGCCTTCTATACAGCTTTTTCGTTTACTTACTGGAATAATGCAATAGAAGCTGAAGTGTATTCAGGACTTGCATTTACGATTAATCTGGTGGTGTGGTTAACCATGATCTGGGTGGAACGATCAAAGAATTTCTCTCATCAGAATATCTTATTGTTAATAATCTATATTTTATTCTTAGGTTTTGGAATCCATCAAACCTCACTTCAAATAGCTCCTGCAGTTCTTTTTATTGCTGTATACCCTATGTTAAAAGATGAGATAAAAGAATCAACCTTTTGGAAACG
>LSCM01000128.1 GCA_001577185.1 Cloacimonetes bacterium TCS62
ATGTAGGTATTTCTCATTCTAGAAGCCGGAGCAAATTTATAGGATTGTCTTCGACCACTTCCAGTCGGTTTGTGACCGGTTTTTACGCTACCTAAACGGTCAACCATATATGACTTTAAGATACCATCTTTAATTAATACTGTTCTTTGAGTCGGAAGACCTTCATCGTCAATATTTTCACTGCCCCATTCATTGGGAATAGTACCGTCATCGATCGCAGTAACAACCGGATTCGCTATTTGTTTATCCATCTTATCAGCAAATACAGATGCACCTTTTGCAACTGCAGTTGTTTCTAAAGCATGTCCACATGCTTCATGGAAAATAACACCACCAAAACCATTATCTATTACTACTGGAAATTTACCACTTGGAGCATATTTTGCTTTTAACATAGTTACAGCTCTTCTAGCAGTATCTTCTCCCAATTGCTTAGGATCTAACGAATTAAAAAATTCATATCCAGCAAATCCACCCGGACCTTCAGAGCCTGTTTGTTTTTCTGAACCATTAGCTGCAATACTGCTTACATATACACGTGAATAATTTCTATCATCTTCTGTCCAAAGTCCTTCACTGTTTGCAATAAGAACATGTTGCATTTTTTCTATGAAATTAATAACAACTTGAGATATAGATTCATTATATCCTTTAGATGCCTGGTTAACTTTTCGTATAAAATCTATTTTATCTTGTTTATTTACCGTATCATTAGCAATTTCTATAGGATGAATGTTATCAAATCGCAGTTTCGTAAAATCCATGATTTTCTTGTTATTTTTTCCCTTAATAGCCTTACTCACTGCATCGGCTGCTTTTAGTAGCGAATCTTGTGATAGATCATTTGTATATGCATAAATTGCTGTGTTGCCATAAAATACTCTGATACCAGCACCGTAATCCTTACCAATAATATTCTGTTTTACTATATTGTCCGTGAAATGTATGCGGGAATTATATGTATTTTCTGCAAACAATTCTGCAAAGTCCGCTCCGTTGGAAAGTGCTTGATCAATTACTTTTCCAACTAGTTGTTTATTTAACATTATACCTCCTAGTACTTTAAATTAATATTTTGGGGATTAATTTAGAACAACTTTTTATGTCAAGCCTATAAGTAAATTATCTAAATTATTGCTGATTCTTTTTGTTTCTTTCAGTTTTCTCTGGAGTACATCGACCTACTATAAAAGTTCTCAGACTTAATTCATATCTTTTGTTTTTTGTCTTTGACAGATTGAAGATAATAAAAATGCTGACAACATATAAAAAATGGGAAATATCTGATGAGAAAAAATATTGTAGCAATTGTTGGAAGACCAAATGTTGGCAAATCGACGTTATTCAATAGAATCTGCAAAAAGCGTAGTGCTATTGTAGATACGGAAGAAGGCGTAACTAGAGATAGAAAGTACGAAGAAGCTGAATGGTCCGGCCATAGCTTTATTATCGTCGATACTGGTGGTATAATCCCAAAATCCGATAGTACAATTGATAAAGCGGTAAAATTTCAAGCCAAGATCGCTATTGAAGAATCGGATCTCATTCTTTTTGTTGTCGATACAAAAGTGGGAACAACAGATATGGATATGGAAATAGCTAAAATACTTTCTAAACATCGTGAAAAAGTTCTTCTTATAGCTAACAAAGTAGATAATGAAAAGGATGAACTTGAAATCTATGACTTTTTGCAATTAGGTTTTGGAGATTCACTTCCTATAGCTGCTGTAAATGGAAGAAGAATTGGTGACTTTTTGGATGAAGTAATAGCAAATATTGAGACCCAAGTAGTTCCTGAAACAGATGAAGATATCATTAATGTAGCTATTGTAGGAAAACCAAATGTTGGTAAATCTTCTATTTTAAATAGAATATTGGGTAAGGAAAAAAATATAGTAACCGATAAGCCTGGAACAACAAGGGATTCGATAGATTTTACTTTAGAATATGAAGATAAAAAAATTAAATTCATCGATACAGCTGGATTACGCAGGAAAAAGAAAATTGATTACGGAGTAGAATATTTTAGCACAATGAGAACGATCGAGAGTATAAATCGTTCAGATATCGTACTGATCGTAATGGATGCAACAGAGAACATATCAAATCAAGATCAAAAAATCATATCTTATGCAGTAAGAAATTATAAAGAGATCATTCTAATTGTAAATAAATGGGATCTTATAGAAAAAGACAGTGGAACTGCAGGTGATTACGTAAGAGATATCAAATTTCAAATCAAATTTGCAGAATTTGCTCCAATTCTATTCGCTTCTGCCCTTACAGGCCAAAGAACACACAAGATCTTTGATCTAATTTTGAAGGTAGAAGAAGAAAGTAAAAAGAGAATTCCTACATCCAAATTGAATAAATTTCTAAAAAAAATAACTTCTAAATTTCCTCCTACTCATTCTAGTGGTGCCCATGCTATGATCTATTTCTGTACACAGGTAAAAACGCATCCTCCAACATTTGTGTTTTTCTGTAATAATAAAGACTTGATAACAACTCATTATAAAAGATATGTTCAAAATCAGCTAAGAGAAGAATATCAATTTCACGGTGCTACCATAAAAACTTTTTTCAGAGGTCGAGATTCATGAGCCTAGTATTCATACTTTTAATTATTTCCTAT
This sequence comes from Cloacimonetes bacterium TCS62, assembly GCA_001577185.1. Lineage (GTDB taxonomy): Bacteria > Cloacimonadota > Cloacimonadia > Cloacimonadales > TCS61 > TCS61. The sequence continues at coordinate 2,636 of LSCM01000128.1, forward strand.
CTACTTGGTTCGATACCCACAAGCTACATAATGGGAAAGCTTGTAAGAAATATAGACATTCGAGAGCATGGAAGCGGAAATGTTGGAGCAACTAATTCTTTAAGAGTTTTGGGAACTAAGATCGGGATTTTTACATTAATAATTGATGTCGCTAAAGGTGCTCTTGCTGTATTATTTGCAAAACTGATTATTGAGCAACCTTCAAATTTACTTTTAGTTTTTAGCGGTCTTTTAGCAATCATAGGACACATTTTTACAATATTTTTAAAATTCAAAGGTGGAAAAGGAGTTGCAACATCTGCCGGAGTTTTTTTGATTCTAACTCCTTTAGCTACAGGAATTACTTTATTGATTTTTGTGATAACTGTGTGGATAAGTAAATACGTTTCTTTGGGTTCATTATTAGCAGCGTTAACGCTTTTTATTGTAGAACTGATTATTAACATCAATAATCATTTTGCTGATATTGAATTATTGATATTTATTCTAATTATTGCGATTTTTATTTTTATAAGACATAAAGCAAATATTTCACGATTGTTAGATGGAAACGAGAATAAACTAAAATTTTAAATTAGAGAGTTATATGTGCGGTATAATTGGTATTTTTGATCATGAAAACGCTGCTGAACTAGCCATGCTTGGTCTTTTTGCAGAGCAACACCGAGGTCAAGAGAGCTGTGGGATGGCCGTAATAGATGGCAAGACAATTCGTTTGAGAAAAAAGATGGGATTGGTCAAAGATGTTTTTACAGATAATAAAATCCACAAGTTGATCGGTAAAACTGCGATAGGACATGTTCGATATCCTACGCGTGGTTCATCTGCAGTATATAATTCCCAACCACATATCGTGGAAACTCTTTCCGGACCTTCATATACTTTGTCCAGCAATGGTGATATCGTAAATTACAGCGAGATACGTAAAAAACTGGAATTGGAAGGTGTTTACTTTAATAGTAAGAATGATGGTGAACTCCTGTTGAAATATATAGTATATTTTGTAGAAAAAAAGAATTACACTATTATTGACGCTATCCAGAAATTGATGAAAAATGTAAAAGGTGCTTATTCTACTGTTTTGGCGACTAAAACGGAAATGTTCATGTTTCGCGATCCATATGGATTCCGCCCTATGAGTTATGGTAAAGCAAAAAATGGTGCTATTGTCGTAGCTTCCGAAAGTGTTGCCCTTGATATCTTGTATATGGAATGGATCAAGGAAGTTCAACCAGCTCAAATAATCAATGTGAATGATAACAATGTAGAAACAATTTCAATAAATGCTAAAAAAATTAGAAAAACTGACAACTTTAAACATTGTATTTTTGAGCATATCTATTTTTCACGTCCAGACAGTTATATCTTTGGTGAGAATGTTTATCAGATCAGAAAAAATATAGGTTCTCTTTTAGCTAAAGATGATGATGTAAAGCCAGATGTTGTTGTTCCCGTCCCCGACTCATCGAATTTTATCGCTTGGGGATATGCCGACACAAAAAATGTTCCTTATGAGATGGGTTTGATCAGGAATCATTATGTTGGTAGAACATTTATTAAACCAGAGCAAACTATTAGAGATGAAAGCGTTTATCATAAATTTAATCCATTACCAAATTTTTTCAAGAATAAGGAAGTAGTTTTAATTGATGATTCAATTGTTCGAGGTGCTACCTTGAAAAAAATAGTAAAATTAGTCAGGAATGCTGGTGCAAAGAAAATTCATGTTAGAATTGGTTCTCCTATGGTGAAGAATTCATGTTTTTATGGAATTGATACGCCCACAAATGAAGAACTCGTTGCTAACCAGAAAACAGTAGATGATATTTGCGCTCACATTCGAGCTGATTCATTAAA
>LSCM01000129.1 GCA_001577185.1 Cloacimonetes bacterium TCS62
TTAGCCTGGTTGAATTTGGAAGAGCACTTTCAGCGAATGAAAGATGTTCATATGAAAGATCTATTTGCAAAAGATAAGAAACGCTTCGAGAAATTTTCGTTGATGTTCGATGATATTCTGGTGGATTTCTCTAAGAATATCATTATTGAAGAGACGATCGAGCTGTTGGTTAAACTAGCCGACGAAGTGTACTTAAAGGATGGCATTCGTGCTATGTTCTCCGGTAAAAAGATCAACGAAACAGAAAAGAGAGCAGTATTGCACACTGCATTGCGCGATAGTAGTGATAAGCCTATAATGGTAGATAACAAAAATGTAAAACCACAAGTACAAAAAGTATTACAGCAGATGCAATCTTTTGCTGATAAGGTTACCAGCGGATCGTGGAATGGATTTACTGGTAAAGCTATTACTGATGTTGTGAATATTGGTATTGGAGGCTCGGATCTGGGTCCGGTAATGGTAACTGAAGCATTGAAACCTTATAAAAAAATAAATATAGATCCACATTTTGTATCTAATGTAGATGGAACGCATATTGTAGAAACACTAAAGAAAGTTAATCCGGAAACGACTTTATTCTTAATTGCTTCCAAGAGCTTTACAACGCAGGAAACTATGACCAACGCCCAAACTGCCAGAAAATGGTTTTTGATGCATGCCAAAAAAGAGAGTCATATCAAAAAACACTTTGTTGCAATTTCCACAAATAAGAAGGCAGTTACAGAGTTTGGTATCGATCCTGAAAATATGTTTGAATTTTGGGATTGGGTAGGAGGTCGTTATTCTCTTTGGAGTGCAATAGGTCTTTCCATTGCTTGTTCTATTGGTTATGAAAATTTTCAGGAATTATTAAAAGGTGCTCATGCTATGGACGTACATTTTAATGAAACGAAATTTGAAAAAAATATTCCTGTGATATTGGCTTTGCTAGGAATTTGGTATAATAATTTCTTCGAAGCAGAGACAGAAGTTATTCTGCCATATGATCAATATATGCATCGGTTTCCTGCTTATTTCCAACAAGCTAATATGGAAAGTAATGGTAAGTTTGTAAATCGTTTTGGAAATGAGGTAAATTACCAAACAGGTCCGATCGTTTGGGGAGAGCCGGGCACAAATGGGCAACATGCTTTTTATCAGCTTATACATCAAGGAACAAAATTGATCCCATCTGATTTCTTAGCTGGAACATTATCACATAATATGGTGGGAGATCATCATCGCATACTACTCTCGAACTTTTTTGCTCAGACCGAAGCTTTGATGAATGGTAAAACTAAAGAAGAGGTAATTTCCGAATTAACAAAGCAAGGTAAAACAGAAGAAGAGATTAAAAAGTTACTTCCGTACAAGATATTCAAGGGCAATAATCCAACGAATTCTATATTATACAAAAAATTAACCCCGTATACTTTGGGATGTTTGATCGCAATGTATGAGCACAAAATATTTACTCAAGGTTTTATTTGGAATATCTTTAGTTTTGATCAATGGGGTGTGGAGCTGGGCAAACAATTAGCAAAGAAAATATTACCCGAACTTACAGACAAAAAAAATGTTAGAGATCATGATAGTTCCACAAATGGTTTGATTAATTTTTATAAAGAAATAGATAAAACAAATGAGAATAATGAACAGATTCTTAGGAAGATAACTTCGGATAAACGTTTTATCAGATTAAGACATTTACCACAGATTCAAGTAAATATCTTAAAGCTATGCAGTACATCAGATTTAGCAAGTTATACGATTGCCAAGAAATTAGGCAAAGAAAAAAAATCTGGAAATCTAAAACGAGCTCTTTCTGCCTTAATAAAACAAAAATTAATTCAGTATACAATTCCTCTTAAACCACATAGTTCAAAACAAAAAAATCGCATAACAAAGAAAGGTAAGGAAGTTCTACATTACTATAAAAATAGACAAAAAGAGATTATGAATCGTATTCAAATCATTAAGACTGATATAACCAAGTTAAATATCGATGCAATAGTAAATGCGGCAAATAATACTTTACTAGGCGGTGGTGGTGTAGATGGAGCTATTCATCGTGCTGCTGGAAGTGAGTTACTTCAAAAATGCAGGGCTCTTGATGGATGTGCAACCGGTGATGCAGTTCTAACCAAAGGGTATGATTTGCCTGCTAAACATGTAATACATGCTGTAGGTCCTATATGGCATGGTGGAAATAATAATGAGGATAACATTCTTGCCAGTTGCTATAGAAAAAGTCTGAAAATAGCTGAGAAAAATAATATCAGAACTATCGCTTTTCCTGCCATTAGCACCGGGGTTTATAGGTTTCCAAAAAAGAGAGCTGCCAAGATTGCCTTAAAAGAAGTGAAACAATATCTAAAACAAAGTTCAATAATTGATAAAGTGATCTTTGCTTGCTTTAATGATAGTACATATAATATTTATCAGAAACTTAGAGAAAAATAAGCTAAATAATTTAGTCTGCAGATAATGAAATTAATTCAAACAGAAGATGGCTCATATACCGCTTTTAACAAACAGTATCAGGAAAAATATCACTCAATATCCGGTGCTATCGAAGAAGCATTTGAGAAACATGTAAATGCGCTCAAGCTTAAAGATGGGATGAAGATCTTAGATTTTTGTTTTGGTTTAGGATATAATTCCATAGCAGCTACAAAAGATCATCAGGATCTAAAGGTCATCGGTTTAGAGAATGATAAAAAAATTTTAGAACTTATGAAAACAATTAAGATACCAAAAATGTTAGAATATGAATATAACAATTTTAGAAATTTAGCAGAAAATTTGAAGATACAAGATGCACAGAATAACATAATAAAAATACTTATTGGTAATGCTCTAGAAAAAATTGATAAACTTCCGAACAATTATTTTGATAGAGTATTTTTCGATCCTTTCTCACCCAAAAAACAGCCTGAAATGTGGACAGAACATATCTTCCAAAAAGTCTTTAACAAGATGAAACCTAAAGCAAAACTAAGTACCTATAGCTGTGCAAAACAGATAAGAAAAAATATGATATCTGTCGGTTTTAAAGTCATTGATGGGCCGATCGTAGGTAGGAAAAGTCCAGCAACCATTGCGATAAAACGTTCTTAATAGTTGATCATAAAATATTAGAAAAATTTGTTGTTTAGAAAAATTACTTGCTTTAAATTCGGTATCTAAGCTAAGTGAAAACATCTGTAGATGAGGAGGATATAATGCCACAAACTTACGATTATATTAGATTGATAGGTTTAATAGCTATTATCGCAGGTATTGGTAAAGTGTTATTAGGTTTACTTGGTTATAGTTATGGAGAGCATTATCTTTCATCAGCTATCATTTTAGCTATCGGGACAATAATTCTAATTATTGGCATGTTAATTAAAAAAAATGTTGAGGAATAAATGTTAGAAAGAATATCAGATCCGCAGGAAAAACCAGAAGAAAAAGATTTTGATCGAAGTTTAAGGCCGAAAACTCTCGATGAATTTGTAGGGCAAACCAAGATCAAAGAAATATTGGATATATCGATCCAGGCTACAAAGCAGCGAAAAGAACCACTGGATCACATTTTATTTTACGGTCCTCCAGGTTTAGGAAAGACAACATTAGCCTATATCATTGCCAATGAACTGGGAGTGGAGACAAAAGTAAGTGCAGGTCCAGTTTTGGAAAAAGCTCCTGATCTGGCAGGTATCCTTACGAATCTGCAGCGAAATGATGTTTTCTTTATAGATGAAGTACATCGATTAAATCATGTTGTAGAAGAATATATGTATCCTGCAATAGAGGATTTTGAAATGGAGATCATTATTGATAGTGGTCCTTCTGCTCGTTCCTTAAATATTGAAATAGAACCGTTTACGTTAATTGGAGCAACAACAAGAGCAGGACTTCTTACTTCACCTTTGCGTGCTCGCTTTGGGTTAGTTCTCAGATTAGATTATTATGATGTGAAAAGCATCAAAAAAATTGTAGATCGCTCTGCTGGTCTTTTGGATATTCCTATCAACAAGGAAGGTGCATCTGAGATTGCTCGTAGAAGCCGTGGAACTCCTAGAGTTGCAAATCGGTTATTACGTAGAGTGAGAGATTATGCACAGATCAAAGGTGATGGTAGGATAACTAAAGATATAGCACAGAAAGCACTAAAGATGTTGATGGTTGATGAAGCTGGTTTGGATGATATGGATAAACGGCTTCTGAAAACGATAATTGAAAACTACAACGGCGGTCCGGTAGGTTTGAAGACACTTGCCGTGGCTGTGGGTGAAGATACAGGAACAGTTGAAGAAATATATGAACCTTATCTAATTCAGCAGGGATTTTTGGACAGAACCCCTCAGGGAAGGAAAGCTACTCCAAAAGCGTATAAACATTTTAAACTAAAACCGGATAATGAACAAATTGATATGTTTGAAATTACGGAAGATTGATCTTCTAGTTATTTAAATTTTATTCAAGATATAAACTTA
>LSCM01000013.1 GCA_001577185.1 Cloacimonetes bacterium TCS62
GATAATGGTATTTATGCTAAAAAGATGGGTGGTGGCTCCGTGATGCCTGGAACTGGAAATTTTAATTTCGCAGTTAGTGAAGGCTATTTAATCAATAATGGCAAAATTACTGATCCAGTACGGGGAGCCACATTAATTGGAAACGGAGCTAAAGCTTTACACAAAATTAGTATGGTGGGAAATAATCTGGATCTAGCGCAAGGTATGTGCGGTTCAGTTAGTGGTAGCATTCCAACAAATGTTGGTCAACCAGCCATTAAAATTGATGAGATAGTTGTTGGTGGAAGAAAGTAGGAGGAAATATGTATAAAAAAGAATTTCAAACTATATTTGATTATGCAGAAGGTAAAGTTGATGAAATTGAGATCTTACTCTCAGCCAATGATTCCTTTTCTGTTAAAATAAATGAACAAAACATAGAATCATTCGATTATGCGGATAGTAATGGTATTAGTGTTAGGGTAATAAAAGATGATAAAATGGGTTATTCCTATGCCGAGAAGTTTGATGAAAAGACTTTACAAATGATAGTTGATGAAGCATTAGAAAATGCTAAATTTACTGAAGATAATGAAATTGCTTATATGAGCAATCATGATGATGTAGATAATAAACCCAAACTTTATTCAAAAGAATTAGATAAAGTGGATATTAATGATAAAATTACGTTTGCTAAAAATTTAGAAAAAATTTCAAAAGAGACAGATAAAAGAGTATTCAACGTTCCATATGCAGCTTTAGGTAATGGAAAAACCTTTGTGAAAATATCTAATAACAAGGGATTAAACAAAGAAGAGACACAAAATTATATGTATGCATATGTGGCTTCTCTCTGTGCTCAGGATGATGATAAGCGTATGGGTATGGAATTTGTGATCGGTCGAGACTTTTCTAAATTTAATGCTGCTAAGTTAGCAAAGAAAAGTGTACAGAAAAGTACAGAACTCCTCGGTGGTATTGAAATAGAATCTTCCCCATATCCTGTCGTATTCAATAATGAGATGATGGCAACTATGTTATCAACTTTCTCTGGCATTTTTAATGCTAAAGCCGTTCATGAAGGGCGTTCTTTACTAATAGATAAAATAGGAACAAAAATAGCAAACGATAAAGTTACCATAATTGATGATGCACTACATCCTGATGGTTTTTCATCCAGATCTTTTGATAGTGAAGGATTTCCATCCAAAAGAAATATTCTAATTGAGAATGGTAAGCTCAAAACATATCTTCATAACACTCAAACAGCTAGAAAAGATAATATTAGTTCCACTGGTAATGCATCTAGAGGATATAAAGGAACTTTAGGAATTTCTCCATCGAATTTTTATCTTAAAAAGGGGCAAAACAGTGAGAAAGAACTATTTAAGCAACATGATAAGCTGGTTGAAATAGTCTCATTGCAAGGAATGCATTCCGGTGCTAATCCAATATCAGGAGATTTTTCACTATCTGCAGAAGGTTTCTTGTATGAAAATGGAAAAAGATCAACCTCATTGAAGCAATTTACAGTATCTGGTAATATCATTGATCTTTTAAAAAATATCGAATTGATAGCTGACAACTTTCGATTCAATATGAGCTCAATTGGTGCACCTTCGGTTCTTGTAAGTAAACTTGACCTTAGTGGATAGGTGCATAATGGACCGAAGAATCCCATTATCGTTGTTTTCTATGAAAATGATATTGTTCGTTTCATTCTTCCTTGTTGCTGCATTACTACAAGCAGAAGAAGTTGGTGATCCGAAAGATGGGAAAAAAATATTTGAACGAACAGAAGCTGCTATAGGCCAAGTTGACCAGATTCTAAACCTGCAAACTAAAGGAGTTGCGATCCAAGCTATTGAATTTGGTAATCTGGAATTTCCAGTTGAGGTAGTTGCAATATTTCCCAATAAGTTTATTTTGAAACTACGAGGTAAGGAATATATCGTTGATAACGAAGATGGATGGCTTAAGTATCCGGGAGGTTTTTTTGAGAATCTTCCAAAAGAGTTTGCCGAGCAGATCTTAGATAATTTAAAAAGAAATATTATTTATTTGATCAAAAATAAGAAAAATATTGAATTTAGTTATCTTGGTAAAGCTACTATTCAAGAAAAAGAATGCTGGAAACTATTAGTAACCGATAAAAATTCCTCTTTTGAGCTCTTTATCGATATCAATACAAATCTTCCTTCTCTTATTAAATATAAAGATAATGAAAATACGATATCTAAATATTTCTTAGGATATAAGAAGATCGAAAATATTTTGTTTCCCATTAAAACGATAAGTTATGATAATGAAAACAACCTGATCAGTAAGAACATTATTGAAGTAATTAATATAAATATTGAACTAGACGAATAGAATAAAATTAATATTTTGTTTATATTACCACAAAAGCCCCTGCAGCAGGGGCTTTTGTAATAACTACTTTAGCTCTTGAGCAATTTTTTTCTCTATTGAATAAGCATCCAATTCACACATTTTTATCACATCATCACGATGTCCGGAAAAAGCATAATCCTCGACTCCAAATTTCTCGAATTTCGGGTGCAGACCCATTTGAAGAAGTTTATCTGCTACGCTATTGCCTAAACCTGTGTTAACATTATGATCTTCATAAGTGAACACATATCCTGTTTCCGAAGCTGCTTTGAGAGCTTTTTCATCCAAATCGCTGGGACATGACACATTCCAAACTTGTAGTGAAATACCTCTATCTTTAAGTTTTTCAGAAACTTGTACAGCATTTGAAGTTAAAGTTCCCATAACCAATAATGCCGCATCAGAACCTTCACGCAAAAGATCCATTTTTCCGTAGCTGAATTTATACTTTTCGTTATAGAATATTTTTCCATTAATATCTCTTAATGGATCTAATTTTGAACGTCCCATAGATACTAGGTAATTACCCTTCTGCTGTGATAAATATCGTATTATTCTATCAGTTTGATTGGGATCTGCAGGTATTATAATCTTAAAATGGTATAAATTTTTCATTACACCGAGATAATCCAGACACTGATGAGTTTTACCATCTTCACCAACATCCAAGCCTACGTGAGTTGTTATTATCTTTAAATTAGTCTCATTTATATCACTTAAACGATGCTGATTGTAGGTCTCATCTACTCCAAAAACTCCAAAATCAACAAAGAAGACCTGCATATTTTCTTTTGAAAGTGCTGCAGCTACAACTGCAGTATTATGCTCCATGATTCCACCTTGAATATATCTTTGAGGTAGAACTTTTTCAAATTCGGATGTCTTTACACTACCTTGTAGATCACAATCAAAAACTACAAGTGGTGGATTTTCGTTGAAAGCAGCAAGTTCAGCAATTGCAGTCCCCCAAGCAGATCGGTTATCTGTTCTTTCTTTATAAACTTTATTTTTTCCAGGTTTGATATCGAAAGCATGAACAATAGATTCATCTTTTTTTACAAATTTAAAATTCTCTCTTAATGCTCGGTATTCTTCGAGATCATTATTAAGCCCGAGTTCATCTAAAGCCTTTTGCAATTGTTCTTCAGAAAGAGCAGAACCGTGATATTTTTCTTTGTTCTCCATAAATGAGACACCTTTTCCCATAACAGTATGTGCAAGAATCATCGTCGGCTTATCGCTTTTTACAGAATCTAGAATCGCATCTCTTATCTGAATCAAATCGTGACCATCAATCTCTATGACTTTCCAGCCATCAGATATATAATTTTCTGCAATATTTTGTGGCATTACTTTATTTATATCACCACTAATCTGTAATTGATTGTAATCTACAAAGGCGGTTATATTTTTTAAATTATACTTTGTGGCAAATCTTCTAGCTTCACTTAATTGTCCCTTTTGTTGTTCACCATCTCCCATGAGAACAAATATTTGATTATCAATATTTTTTATAACTCCTGCTAAAGCAAATCCACAAGCAGCAGATAAACCTTGTCCTAAATTACCAGTAGCCCATTCCACTCCAGGGACGATAGGTTCTACATGCCCTTCAAAAATACTACCGGATAAACGAAACTCTGCAATAGCTTTTTTTAGATCAAAAAATCCCATCGCACCAAGAACGGAATAGGTCCCGGGAGAAATATGCCCATGGCTGATAATAACTCTATCTCTTTCTTCATTTTCCGGATTCTCTGGATTGATATTTATCATATGATAAAGTGTGGTAAGAAAATCCAATGAAGACATCGAACCACCCGGGTGACCAGATTTTGCGAGTGTTGTCATTTTGAGTATTGATCCTCTAGCAGAATTAGCTATTGTCTTAACTTTTTTTAATTTATCAATTGTGAGATTTCCCTTTTTTAAATCCATATTCATTCTCCTATTTTTTTCTTAAAAATTATTATAGTATATATAAGTAAAGAAAAAAATAACTATTATTTATAACTTATTATATTAGCATTAAATTTTATTGTATAAAAAAAATTACAACAAACTAATCTCTGCTAAATTGTTTGACAGTATGATGCCTATAGAAAGGGTTGTTTAAAATCAAAAAAAGAGTGATAATATGATAAAATATATGATTAAGAAATTATTTGGTGATCGCAACAAGCGAGAAATAAAAAAAATACAACCAATTGTGGATGAAATAAATCAAGAAATTAAATCTCTTGAGAATAGATCTGATGATGAACTTAGAAAAAAAATTGAAGAGATTAAATCTTCAATACATTCAGAATTAACTCCAGAAGAAGATCATTTAGATGAACTTCGCAGGAAGTATCAAGTAGAGACTAATGAATCTACAAGAAACTCGATTGGAAACGAAATAGACACTTTTGAAGAAAAACTAAAAAAACACACTCAAGAAATCTTGAATCAGCATCTTGTTATTGTATTCGCTATTGTGAAAGAAACTTGTAAAAGGTTAATTGGACATAAATACACAGTGCGAGGTGATGAAGAAGAATGGTTTATGGTTCCGTTCGATGTTCAACTTATTGGAGCTGTTGTTCTTCATCGTGGAATTATTGCCGAGATGGCAACTGGCGAAGGTAAAACACTTGTTGCAACAATGCCATTATTTCTAAATGCTTTGCTAGATCGCGGAGCTCATCTTATCACTGTAAATGATTACCTAGCCCAAAGAGACTCAGAATGGATGAGTCCTATTTTTGAATTTCATAACCTTAGTGTCAGCTGTATTATCGGTGGTATGGATAAAGAAGATAGGAAAGAAGCTTATCAGGCGGATATAACTTATGGAACCAACAGCGAATTTGGATTTGATTATCTTCGCGATAATATGGCAGTTAGGAAAGATGGTCTAGTACAACGTGGACACCAATATGCAATTGTAGATGAGGTTGATAGTGTACTGATAGATGAAGCTAGAACCCCTTTGATCATTAGCGGTCCTGTACAAGAAAGCAAGAATTTTTTAGATGAACTTAAACCAACAATCAGTAAATTGGTATCAATCCAAAATAATATGGTAAAGCGTTTCACAACAAAAGTTAAGAGTATTATTAAACATGATGAATACGATATAGATGAGCTAGGTAAAAATTTACTATTAATCAAGAGAGCAGCACCGCAGAACAAGTCTTTTATTAAATTGATGAAAGAGGGAGAATTAAAAAAAATAGTAACTGATTATGAAGGATACTATCTACGAGATAAAAAGATGCATGTAATAGATAGTGAGCTCTATTTTGTTGTTGAAGAGAAACAAAACAGTGTAGAACTTTCTGAGAAAGGTAATGAATTTATAGCTAAGGAAGATCCAGACCTTTTTGTTATGGATCATCTTGATGATATTTTAGAGGAGATCGATGAGGATAGTTCTCTTTCTAATCAGAGAAAAGCAGAGAAAAAAGATGAAGCAACATCGAAATTTATCGACAAAAGTGAAAAATTACACAATATCAAGCAGTTATTAAAAGCTTATATGCTTTTTGAAAAAGAAGTTGATTATGTCGTTACAGATAACAAAGTGATGATAGTAGATCAATTTACAGGTAGAATGATGCCGGGTAGACGGTTTAGTGACGGGCTACATCAAGCATTGGAAGCTAAAGAAAGTGTGAAAATTGAAGAGGCTACACAGACATTTGCGACCATAACATTACAAAATTACTTCAGAATGTATGATAAACTCGCTGGCATGACTGGTACAGCTGTCACCGAGGAATCAGAATTTATCGAGATCTATAAATTACCTGTTATTGAAATTCCGACAAATCTACCAATATCCAGGATTGATCATAATGATGTTATTTATATAACAAAGAACGAGAAATACAAAGCAATCATAAATGAGATCAAATATTGGCATGAAAAGCAGAAACCCATATTAGTCGGAACAGTTACTGTAGAAGTTTCTGAAACACTTAGTAGATTACTAAGAAGAGCTAAGATTAAACATAATGTTCTGAATGCAAAATATCATGAAAAAGAAGCAGAGATCATTAAATATGCTGGTGAACCCGGTGCAGTTACAATTGCAACAAATATGGCAGGTCGTGGTACAGATATAAAATTAGGTAAAGAGGTTGTGAAAAAGCCAAAAGAAGAGTATCTTGATCTTAGTGATAATGTTACTGAAGAATTACCATATGGTCTCCCGATAGATGGCTTACATGTTATTGGAACTGAACGACATGAAAGTAGAAGAATAGATCGTCAGCTTCGAGGTCGAAGTGGACGTCAAGGAGACCCGGGAACTTCTAGATTCTACCTTTCTTTGGAAGATGATCTAATGCGTCTTTTTGGGTCTGAAAAAATGGGACCTATGATGGTTAAAATGGGGCTACAGAAGGGTGAAGCTATTGTTCATCCGTGGATGACAAAAGCTGTTGGTAAAGCCCAAAAAAGGGTTGAATCATATAACTTTGAAAGCAGAAAACAACTTTTAAAATATGACGAAGTTATGAATCAGCAAAGGGAAGTAATTTATAATTATCGACGAAATGTTCTCAAAGGATATGATCTAAAGTATGAAATATTGGAAATGCTTAAGGATACAATAGTTGAAATTGTCGATGAGCTAATTGTTGAGGATCTATATTATGAAGATTGGCCAATTGAAGAATTACTAACTTGGTTCAGAAATAATTTCAATGTTCATATACCAAAAAGTAAAATTATCACTGAAAATTTGAATGAGAATATCTTAATTGAAAATTTGCAAAATAGCATTTTAGATGCTTATGAAAATAGAGAGCAGGAGCTCACATCAGAGCAAATGCGTGAGATCGAAAGAAGGGTCTTACTATCGGTTGTAGATGAACTTTGGCGTGATCACCTTCATGAAATGGATCTGTTAAAGGAAGGCATTGGATTCAGAGCATATGCGCAGAAGGATCCATTAATAGAATATAAGAAAGAATCTTTCAACCTGTTTCAAAATTTGGTTTCAAAAATTAATAAAAATGTATCACAAAAAGTTTTCACTACTTACATAGTTGCACCAGAGAATATTGATAGATTTATGGAGATGATGAAACAGAAGCATGATTCACAATCTGCCTTTGAACAACCAGAACCACCAAAAAAACCTCAATATACTAACAAAGGTGAACAACCTAAACTCAAACCAAGAAAAGTTGAAAAAGAACCGGGAAGAAATGATCCATGTCCATGTGGAAGTGGGAAAAAATACAAAAAATGTTGTGGTAGAATTGTATAACATTATATTATGATAAAAAAATAAGGAATGATAATGGCCATTAATGAATTAAGAGATTTAATTTTTAATGATGAACAAATAGAATCTGATTTAGAGAATCTTGGTTTTTCAAAAAAAGAATATAAGAAAATTCTTGAATCGTTATTACAAGAAGATAGACAAAGCTATAATAGAATTCTGATAACAGAGGAAAAGAACATTTTAACAAAAAGTGCTTTGAGATATTTGGTAAAACGAGTTCATTCTGGGGCGATAACAACCATACAATTTGAAAAAACTATGAATATTTCGATTTTGCTAAACCGATTCTTAGATAAAAAAATAACTATTGATATAACTAAAAACATTGTAAACTATATAATCTTGAAAGGATACAAGAAAATCTCGGTTAAAGAAATTTTAGAGATTTTATTAATATCTGAAAATAAAAATAAGTTAAAAACTAATTAGGTAAATATGGGAAAAAATTTAATAATTGTAGAGGCACCAGCAAAATCTAAAACAATAAGTAAATTTCTTAATAATAAATACGATGTAAAATCTTCGATGGGACATATTAGAGATCTACCGAAAAAAAAATTCGGCGTAGATGTTGAACAAAATTTTAAACCTAAGTATGTTCTCAGTACAAAAAAAAGAAAGGTCGCCAAAGAGCTTAAAGAGGCGGCAAAGAAAGCTGATAGCATCTTTCTTGCCTCAGATAATGATAGAGAAGGTGAAGCAATTGCCTGGCATCTAGCTCAGGTTTTGAAAAAACAACTTAAAGATAAGAAAGTTCATCGGATTGTATTTAATGAAATAACTAAAAGTGCTATTCAGAAGGCAATAAAAGAACCTGGAGAGATCAATCAAAGAAAAGTAGATTCCCAACAAGCTCGAAGATTATTAGATCGCATTGTAGGGTATAATGTTAGTCCAATTCTCTGGAAAGTAATAACTAAGAACTTAAGTGCAGGGAGAGTGCAATCAGTAGCATTACGGATAATTTGTGAAAGAGAAGAAGAAATTAATCAATTTGAACCCAAAGAGTATTGGAATCTTTATGTGCACTTATTTAAAGATCAAATTGAACCTTTTAAGGCAACTTTAAAAAAATGGAAAAATAAAAAAGCAAAAATTTCAAATAAGAAAGAAGTTGATGAGATAATCGAGGAGATTAAAAATAAAACATTTAAGATAAATAAGATCACTGCAACTTCTCGTAAGATCCGACCTTATCCTCCTTTTATAACTAGTACATTACAACAGGACGCTTCTAGAATATTAAGATATTCTGCAAAAAAAACTATGATGATTGCGCAACAGCTGTACCAGGGAATCGATATCGGAGGAAATTCTGTAGGTTTGATCTCCTATATGAGAACAGATTCCTTGCGTGTAGCAAATGAAGCGATCAAATCTTGTCGAAATCTTGTATCTGAAAGATATGGAACAAAACAACTTGTTAAAAAAACTAGAGTTTATAAAACAAAAAGTAAGGCACAAGATGCTCATGAAGCTATTCGACCTACTGATTCATTTAGAACACCAGAAAAGATGGCAAATTATTTGTCAAAAGATCAGTTAAAATTATATACTCTAATCTGGCAGAGATTTGTAGCAACTCAGATGATACCTGCATCTTTGAAAAATAAAAAAGTTCAAGTTAAAGCTGGAAACGCTCTTTTTGAAGCTAAGGGAAGTACAATTAAAGAGAAAGGATTTTTAAACGCCTATCCTCATACTATGGTTGTTTTGGGTGAAAACTTAAGTGATTCTTATCTTCAGAATGATAATTTGGAATGCAAGAAAATCGATCCTAAACAGAAATTTACCAAACCTCCTACAAGGTACACAGAAGCTGCATTGATAAAGGAATTAGAAACAAATGGAATAGGACGCCCTTCTACTTATGCCTCTATAACCAATACAATTCGCACCCGTAAATATGTGAGAATGAAAGCAAGGAAATTTTATCCTACTGATCTGGGTTTAACTGTAAATAAATTCCTGATCTCTAATTTCTCTGATTTTTTTAATGTAGAGTTCACTGCCGAGATGGAAAATGATCTTGATGAGATAGAATATGGTAACATTAAATGGCAGAAACTTCTTGAGAAATATTATAATTCGTTGGAAAATTTAATTGGAAAAGTAGATTCTAAAAAGGCTAAAAAAGAACTACGAGAAGAGACTGATATAAAATGTGATAAATGCGGCAGTCCAATGGTATTAAAGTGGGGAAAAAACGGACAATTCCTGGCATGCTCAAACTTTCCTAAATGTAAAAACATTAAAAATTTTACCAGAGATAAAGATGGAAAAGTACAAATATTGAAACCTAAAAAAATTGGTCAAAGCTGTCCAAAATGTGGCTCAGATCTAATTTTAAAACATGGTAGATATGGAAAATTTATTGGATGCTCTAACTATCCTAAATGTAAATATATCAAACCTTTCACTTTAGATATCAAATGCCCAAAATGTGAAGATGGTGAGATAACTGAGAAGAAAAATAAGAAAGGACAATATTTCTATTCTTGTACTAATTATCCAGAGTGTAAGTTTATCACGAATAATAAACCTGTTAAAATAAAATGCCCTGAATGTGGGTATTATTATTTAGAAGAAAGATACTCCAGGAAGAAAGGTGGAAAATATAAAAAGTGCCCTAAGTGTAATAAAGAAGTTTTCTAAATGCATGTTATAGAGAGCATTCGGGGTAGTTTCCAAAATATATTTGCCCATAAATTGCGGTCTTTTCTAACCTTACTCGGTATTATAATCGGGGTTTTTGCAGTTGTAACAATGTTTTCGACTATTTATGGTCTTAAAGATCTCATAAATTCTAGAATGAAGGATATGGGATGGAACAATTCTTTGATCATTTATCCATCAACTGGAGAAAAACATGGTTCTTCTCATATTAGACATCGATTCCGAAGGCTTAGACGTGAAGCTAAACCTCTTAGTTACACCGATTACAATTTTTTAAAAAAAAATATTAAATCAAAATATATTTACGGATACATTGATTCTTATCAAAAATATTATTTTCAAGAAAATGAAAAATATGTTAGATTAACTGCCACCAACACACCTTTTTTTACTTGTAAAACTTATGATCTAATGGATGGAAGATATTTCAATTCATTTGAAGAGTCGAATGCTATAAAAGTTTGTGTATTAGGGTATCATTTTTTTAAAGAACACTATCCTGATGAAAACCCAATTGGTAAAGAATTAACTTTAGGACAAAACCGGTTTAAGATCATTGGTATTCTTGGTGATGACAAACTCAATAAGAAAGGGATGAATTTTAATCCTTGGGAACGTAAAAGGGACTTGGAAGCTATATATATTCCATTATCAACCGGATCAAAATATTTAAGAGCAAATAATGCACTCGATTATATTTACTTACAAGCTGAAAATGAAGATGATTACAATTCAATGAAAGTTTTGACTACCCAGAAACTGTTATCTTTACATAGTATGACTCATGATTTCAGATATAATGATGTAGGAGCATTTTTATTGAAGATAACAAAAGAGATAAATCAAATGATAAAAAAATGGAACATCACCCTTTCAGCTATAGCTTCGATATCCCTAATTGTAGGCGGAATAGGTTTATTTAGTACTCTTCTCATATCAATAAATGAAAGAATGAAAGAGATTGGAATTAGAAAAAGTATTGGTGCGACCAATTTGGATATTTTTCTTCATTTCCTTTTAGAAGCTGTGATCCTGTCGCTGTTAGGTGCTTTTTGGGGGATATTCTTTTCTTTTTTATTAGTTAAGGGTATCTCTACTGCAATGGAATTCTCATTTCCAATACCACTTGAAGGAATTTTTCTTGGTATCGTATTTTCTGTTTTTATTGGACTTCTATCAGGATTGTATCCAGCGATAAAAGCGTCAAAGATCGATACTATCAAAGCGATCTACTATTTTGAATAATTGAAATATTTATCTAATTTCTATGGAAAGCTATGACACAATTGCGTCCTTTTTCTTTGCCTTCGTATAGAGCCATATCTGCTTCTTTCACACAATTTTTTATTCCTATGTTTTCATTATAAACACTCAGACCACAAGTTATAGTAACATTGAATTTTTCTTCTTTGTAATGAAACTCAGTACTTTCGATCGATTTTCTAAGTTTTTCTGCAGCAATGCTACTTCCAGCTAAGGATGTTTCAGGTAACAGAATTAAGAATTCTTCTCCACCCCAACGACTTACAATATCTTGTTTTCTAAGTATATTTAGCATTACTTTTGCTAATTGCTTTAAAACATAATCACCACAATCATGTCCATTTTTATCATTAAAATCTTTAAATTTATCAATATCACACATAACAACACAAAAGCTTTTATTATTTCTTTGGTATCTATATTTTTCATAACGGAGTTTCTCTACCATATCACGTCTATTTGACAAATTAGTGAGAGGATCTTTCGGCTACATTAATACGTTTGTTAATTTCTACACTGTCATTTCGTGCAGTTTGATTTAGCTCTAATATCTTTTCTTTATTTGATTTTGATACTACCGTTTTTTCTGTAGTTTGCAAGTTAAAAGTTTTCAAAAATAAAGCTAAAAAATGTAAATTATAAATAATATCTTTCTCATTTTTTTCTATTAAATCCAATTACATTTTCTTTTTCTTCAACTGGAGCAAGAACTACTTGGTTTTTACCGTTCATTTTACCTTTATAAAGAGCCTCATCTGCTTGTTTTATACATTCGTCCATTCGCATAGGTTTGTTAAAAAGTGCAACTCCAAAAGTCATAGTAACTGGAAGTTCTTTGTCACTGAAAACATAAGGCGTTATCGCAATATTTTTTCTAATTTTCTCTGCTAAAGCTTTACCACCAGTAAGGTCCGTCTCAGGAAGTAAAAATAAAAATTCTTCACCACCCCAGCGTGAGACAGAATCTTGTTTTCTTATTAATGAAGTCATAAGTTGAGCCAATGATTTAAGAATAAAATCTCCACCATCGTGACCATAAATATCATTAATTTCTTTAAAATCATCAATATCGGCCATGATAATGCTAAATTTATTGGCACTT
Organism: Cloacimonetes bacterium TCS62; assembly: GCA_001577185.1. GTDB lineage: Bacteria > Cloacimonadota > Cloacimonadia > Cloacimonadales > TCS61 > TCS61. The sequence goes on from LSCM01000013.1 coordinate 12,696, forward strand.
CTACTAAACCTCTGCTGTTCTTTTTTAATTATTTCAACCATATCTCGTCTATTAGATAAACCTGTTAAAGGGTCAGTTCTAGATAAATGCACAAGATCTTGGTTTGCTTTATTCAACTCTCGGTTAGTTTTTGTTAATTCTCTTCTAGTTCTATGAGTTGCAATTATCTGTCCGATTATGATCAAGGCAAAAATAAATATACTAGCGATCAAGAACGGAAAATATTTTATAATATCTGTGCTAGATAAATCTGATTGTTGTTGAATGTTCTGCGAAGGAGATGTGTCATTTGAAACTGCAGTATCTTGAGCAAATAGATTGCAAAAAAGCGATACATGAATTAATAAAATAATGATAAAAATTAACTCAATATTTTTCATTTAAATCCTCAAGCTAATATTCTTGACCATTTACTATCTAGTCAATGATTTTATTGTATCACTTAATATATTTAGGCCTTTTTTCAATGTTTTTTCATCAACACCATAATTAATTCTTAACCATTTTTTCCCATTTTTCCCAAATATACTACCTGGCATTGTGATCAAACCATTATCCAATAATTTTTTTGCTAGCCCTCTATCGTCAATTTCAGTTTTTAAAAATAGATAAGGTGCTGAGCTTGGTCTATGAAATTTCAGATTTAGATCTTGCATGAAACCTTTTACAATTTTGAAATTGTGAACTATTTTTTTTCGAATATCTGAGATATCGGTGAATTCATCCTTTGATAAAGCTTTTAGGGCAACTTTCTGAGATAGATATGGGGCACAAGTACAGATATATTGATGAGCTGTAATTATTGGCTTGATCAAATCTTCGTTTTGTGATGTTAACCATCCGATTCTCCAACCGGACAAACAATGTGATTTAGATAATCCAGAAATCACAATAACATTGCATTTTTCTTTTATATATGATCTTGATCTTCTTTTTAAATAAAGTTCTCTATAGATCTCATCTACGATCAATATTATTTTATTCTTTGTACAGAATTCAATTATCTCAGCTCTATCTTCCTTATCAAGATTTGTTCCAAGAGGGTTAGACGGATCATTTAAAATTAACATCTTTGTTTTTGGTGTTAATTTTTTAGCAAGAGAATTTTTATCTAATTTAAAATTTTTTCTAGGATCAAGATCAAAGCTAACAGGAATACCATCAAGCATTCGAACTATAGAATTATATGCAATAAAAGAGGGATCCGGAATTAAAACTTCGTCTCCAGATTCTATAAATGAAAAAAGTGATGCAAAAATTGCTTCTTGCGCACCGACTGTAATACATACATTGTTCTTAAATGGAATTGCATAATAATTTGCTACAGATCGCCGAAGTTCTAACATACCAGCGTTTGGAGTATATCTGATCGTTTCATTAGATATTATATCAGAAGCATGTTTCAATAATGTTTTTGGGGTATCGAATTGAAGCTCTCCTAAACCGAAATTTATCGAATCTTTTGGAGCATTATCAAAGATTTGTCTAATTTCCGATTTTTCCATATTTTTAAATCTGGTTTTTACTTTTTTCATTTATTATTTAATTTACCTAAGCAATGATTCCAAAACAACAGAACGATCGCTTTTATCATCACGATATTTTACGATTATTGGACAATAAAGGGAAAAATCTGGATTTGATTTTAGGGGTTTTGAACCTGGTACAACTACGGCATTTTTAGGGATAACGATCGCTTGTTCACTATCTTTCTCAAGAAATTTTTGATTTACAGTATCATAAACTGTTGTTCCTGATGTTATGGTTACCCCCGCTGCTAAAATCGCACCAGTTTTGATCAACACACCTTCGTAGATTCCACAATTACCACCAATAAATACATTATCCTCTATGATCACAGGTCTAGCTCCTATTGGCTCTAGAACACCACCAATTTGTGACGCTGCACTAATATGAACATTTTTACCAATTTGCGCACAAGTACCAATTAGTGCATGAGAATCTACCATAGAACCATCATCTAAATAA
>LSCM01000130.1 GCA_001577185.1 Cloacimonetes bacterium TCS62
CGCCAATTAGCTTGGGAAAAAGGTATTCAGGTTACAGGAAGTGAATTGGTCGGACTTCTGCCCAAAGATGCTATTTTAAATGCTGGACATTACTATTTGGACAAATTAGGAGAAAGTAGAGGAATACCGGAAAAAATGATCGTTCAGACAGCAATTCAATCGATGGGTTTAGATGAACTCTCACCATTTGAGATCGATGAAAAAATAATCGAATATGCCATAGATAAAGACGATAAATTGATCGATATGTCCTTAAATAATTTTTGCGATGAATTATCAACAGATTCTCCAGCTCCTGGCGGAGGTAGCATAGCTGCACTTTGTTCTGCAATTTCTGGCTCACTTACGGCAATGGTCTCTAACCTAACCATTGGAAAGAAGAAGTACAAGAAAGTATGGTCTGACGCTAAAGAACTTGCATTGAAAGGACAAAATGTGAAAGAACGCTCTTTAGTTGCTATCGATAAAGATACCCAAGCATTTTATGATATGATGGATGCGATGCGACTTCCAAAAAAGAAAGAGAAAGATAAGAAGATCCGTGCTACAGCTATTCAAAAAGCAACCAAAAATGCGATTATGGTTCCCATGGAAACTTTAGAGATCGCTTTAGATGCAGTGAAAATTGCAAAAAGCATTTCCAAGATCGGTAATGAAAATGCAGTTTCTGATGCAGGTGTAGCAGCGATTACAGCAAATGCAGCAGCAAAAAGTGCTTTTCTGAACGTGAAAATAAATATGGGCGGTATCGAAGATGAAGACTGGAAAGATAATATATTGCAGAAAGCAGATAAGTTAAAAGCTAAAGTAGATGATCTTGCCCTCGAGGTAGAATCTGTGGTACAAAAGTCTTTTGACTAGATCTTATAAACTTTGTTTTTATCAAATTAGGCTATGGGCTTTTTAGTTGAAATTGAGTAGTAAGTGATGGGAATAGCCTTGAAACAAAGTAAAATTAAAAAGCTTTTATTATCGGAATACAGATTACATCCAGAAGCCCAGATCAGAGATTATTACAAACTATTTTTTCAGGATGCTTTTGGACCTGCACATATCATAAATAATCGAATTTCTGCTGAAAACTACTTAAAATCAGAATTAACAGAAGCTTCCAATTTTGAAGAACATGATCTTCAAGATATTCGTTGTTTGAATAATTATTTTCGAGTTAATATCAAACTGATAGTCAATGGTAAAATCTCGTTTAAAAAGTTTTTAGACCTTTTCATTAAAAGTCAGAAATTAGATAGCAGAATAGCTTGGGATCAGTGGCAGATCATATGGGATCAGATCGAACAAGCAATAATTAGTTTGCATATACCTTTTAAGAAAGAAGATCTCTTAGAGATGAGAAGAATCTCTAAAACAAAAGCGATCATCAGTCATAGTAAGATCTATAAAAAAAATTATCAGCCTCATTACCGCTTGATAAAGAAGAATCTAATAGAAAATCTAATGGGAACTTAAATTGATAGTTCTATATATAACAACTTTGGCTCTGCTCTTAATTTCATTCTTAAAGGATAAAAGAAAGACAATAAAAGCATTTAAGATAGCGCTCAAAAAATTTCACAAAATTTCACCTGCATTTCTCGTCATGCTTACAATCGTATCTATCATTATTTATTTTGTACCGAATGAATTAATTGTAAGTAGTTTAGGAAAAGAGACAAAATATTTAGGTACATTGGTAGCTTCCATACTTGGTTCAATTGTTGCACTTCCTGGTTTCATTGCTTTTCCATTGGCTGGTATTCTAAAGCACCAAGGAGTTACTTACATGGTGCTATCTGCTTTTACCACAACTTTGATGATGGTTGGTATTATAACATTTCCAATAGAGAAAAAGATCCTGGGAACCAAAGTTACGATCATCAGGAATATTTTAAGCTTCATTATTGCTCTTATCATTGCATTTGTAACCGGTATTGTTTTTGGAGAAATCTTATGATAAGAAAAGTACTATTCGCTTTCTACCTAATATTCATTTTACTTTCGATCATATTTAATTTTAAGATCGGTATAGATATTGGTAAGAACTTCTTATCATTTGCTTTTTCAATGCTGAAGATAGTACCTGTTGCCTTCATATTGATTGGTTTATTTGAGGTTTGGATCAAAAGAGAAACGATCGAGAAACATTTAGGTGAAGATTCCAATTGGAAAGGATATTTTTGGGCATTATTGCTATCTGCTACAACGGTAGGTGGGATATATGTGGCATTGCCTGTATCGGCTAGTTTATATCACAAAGGGGCAAAATTGAGTGTGATCTTTACCTACATAGGAGCAGCTGCCGTTGCCAGAATTCCAATGACCATCTTCGAAGCATCATTTCTTGGATTAAAATTTACATTAGTTAGATTTTTTGTCTCTATCCCTCTCATCATAATATCATCTATTTTATTGGGAAAGTATTTGACAGGGAGAGATTTTAGGTTTTCTTTAGAATAAGAGAGTAAGGATTATATGAAAAAATTTATTATTTTAATTTTGATTTTAAGTTTCACACCGATATTTGCACAGCAAATACAATTTGATTCTGGTGAAGATAGTTTTACTGACGGACCATATATTTTTTGGGAAGGTAATGATGTAAAGATCGAATATATTTCGGATGGAAGTATTGTGAATCAAACGTACCAGAACAAAACAGGTAAATTTCTTATAGCTTTGGCTGGTTTTGAACATGAATTTGAGATAACTTCTTATCCCTATCTACCTCCGTCATCTGAGTATAATGGTGTAACAAAATTCTTCGCTTTGAGTGACGTGCATGGACAATTTGATAGATTTGTTGAAATCCTGCAGGAAAGTAATATTATCAATAGCAAGAATAATTGGAATTGGGGTAACGGTCATCTGATCATTAATGGTGATGTTTTTGATAGAGGTGAGCACGTGACAGAATCACTCTGGTTAATTCACAAATTGGAAAGACAAGCCGAGGAACAGAATGGACAAGTTCACTTTTTACTTGGTAATCATGAGATCATGGTCTTGCAGAATGATCTGAGATATGTGAATGATAAATATAAAAAAGTTGTTTCGCCAAAACTGGAGAAAACCTATTCTGAAATGTATTCCAATAATTCTGAGCTGGGTAAATGGTTACGTTCTAAAAATACAATAATGAAGATCAATAATATTCTCTTTGTACATGCCGGTATTCATCCCGAATTTGTAAAAGATCTTCCTCTCGATAGATATAACCAGATAATTCGTGATAATGTAGACGCTTCCAAAAATGAGATAAAAAATAATTCTCTATTAAGTGACCTTTTTGGAAGTATCGGCCCATTTTGGTATCGAGGATATTTCCAAAATTCAAATAAGTATAAGCAGATCAAACAGAAAGAACTTCTTAATTTAATAAACAAATTAGACGTTTCAAATATTATTGTAGGTCATACCACGCAAGATTTCATCAATCCTTTTTTCAAGAACACGATTATCCCGATAGACACTGGCATAAAATATGGAGATAGTGGTGAAGCACTACTTTGGGAAAATCAGCAATTTTATCGAGTTAAAGCAAATGGATACAAGGAACAATTAATATTTAATCAATAAACGGAAAGAATATTATGAAATTTAGAATTTTATTTTTAGCTCTTTTGATCATAGGATGTGGTAAAATTAAAGATGCGAAAAAAGCTGTTGATTCTGTAAAAGAATTTTCTAAGGATATGAAAGATATCTCTGAATCAACCATGGCCCTAAAAGATATTGATTTAGAAAAGATAACCTTAGAGGAGAAAGAGGTTAGAAGCTTTTTCAAAAATGTGAAAAGACTTAATAAAAAATATCCTGAGATACATTTCCAAATTGCACAAACTGCAGTTTTGGAAGCTACAAATCAGGGTGAAGAATTGAAACAGATCATAAAAGACGAGACCGATATGTCGTTTCAAGATTATTCAAAGATTTCAGCAGTCGTAGCATTTGCAGAATTGAAAGGTGCCAGCTTAGAACTTTCTAAATCGATGTATGAACAATTGATCTCTAGTAAAGAGGCTATGCAATTACAATTGGAGAAAATTGTCGATGAGAAACAAAAAGAAGAATTGAGATCTACACTGGAACAAACTGAAAATGACATTAATGAATTAAAGACAAAGTTGGAAAGCCCGGAATACCAGAAAAAATTGCACAATTACAATTTGATCAAAAAAATTAAAATAGATATGGATATTTAATAGACAAATTTTGGGGAAGTGTTTTATGAAAAGGATCTTAGTCGCTGTAGACCTAATGGAAGAAACCAAGAAATTGGTCGATACTGCAAAAAGATTGGCAAAACAATTCAAAGGTGAGCTGTGTATTGTTCACTCTGAATCGATAGAACGATACCTTGTTAGTGATGAATTCGAGCAATATCCTTCTATAGAGATCCCTAAGATCATTGAGATCAGAAAAAAATCTATCAAACAA
>LSCM01000131.1 GCA_001577185.1 Cloacimonetes bacterium TCS62
CATCGGTTGCACGGTCAATTCTATATCCGTCTTCAAAAGTACAATTATCTTTCCAGTTTAAGCCTAAAACTGCATCACCAACTATCTCTACATTTAACTCTGTTGGAGCAGGAAATACAGTTTGAACCTCAACTTGCTTTGAATAATTCGAACTATTTATATCTGTTTTAGCTTTAACTTTATAGTTGTACACTTTTCCATATTTTAAACCTTTATCAAGGTATGAAGTTGAATTTACAGGCAATTTAATAAGTTCTTGATATCCTTTATCATCAGTTTTTCTTTCCAACACATATTCTTTTTCAAATCCACAATTATCTTCCCAGGATAGGCTGACAGACTGATCATCAATAACATTTACATTCAACAAAGTGGGTTTTGGAAATATTGTATTGGTAACAACAGGTTTACTATAGTTTGATCTATTTTGTTGGGTTTTTGATAATACACGATAAGTATATTGAACCCCGAACTGAAGCTTCTTATCGATGTAATTGTTTGTTTGAGCATCCAAAGTTGCGGTCTCCATAAATTCACCTGTAGATCTTTTTCTTTCTAAAACAAAACCATCATCGAAGCTACAATTATCGGTCCAGCTGAGATTAATTGTCTGGTCATCGACCGCATTTGCAGAAAGATATGTAGGTTTTGGGAAATGTGTCTCAGCTGTTAGAACATTAGAGTAAGCTGATTGTGAAAATGATGTGATCGCAATAATTCGATATTTATAAGGAAGACCGTAAGTTAGGCCTTTATCTTGATAGTAAGTAGTATTTGCAGTTAGTTTTGCTATCGGTTGAAAATCCCCTTCAGGTTCTTTTCTCTCTATCACAAATTTTTCTTCAAAACTGCTATTATCTTCCCAGTATAGATCAACAGCTTGATCATCAACATACTCTGAATAGAGATTACCTGGTGCAGCAAAATTTGTGACAGCCGTTACCGTATTGGAATATAGTGATTCGTTAAAATCAGTATAGGCTTTTATCCTAAAAGAATATTTTATGCCTAATTCCAGACCTTTAACATTCATTGTTCTTTTTCTATGTGATACTCTATCGATCACTTTAAATGTATCAGTTTCTGTTTTTCTTTCTAAGCTGAAGCCATCATGGATATCGCCTCTATAGATCCAATAAAGTTTAACTTCATTATCATCCAGGACATCCACATCTAAATCTGTAGGAGCAACAAATGTGGTACTTGTGGAAACTATGTTAGAATATTCAGATTCATTCGATTGAGTAAAAGCTTTAATCCGATATGAATAATTTAGCCCTATTTTAAGTTCTTCATCCTGATAATGTGTTTTGTTTTGAGAAAGTTGTGCAATCTGTTGAAATTCGGTATCCTTTATTTTTCGTTCAAGAATAAAACCTTCAGCATAATCCGCATTATTAATCCAAGTTAATCTTATTGAGGAATCTGTTATTGGTTTTGCTTTAAATTGTGAAGGTACTGCAAAAATTAGCTTTGTATGAAGTTCCTCAGAATATTTCGACTCATTCGTCTCATTGTAGGCTTTTATCCTATAAGTATAATCAATATTGCACTGAAGATCTTTTTCTATGATAGATTTTTTATTTTCACTCGCTTCAGCAATTTCCATAAATTGGTCATCATTCTCTTGTCTTTCAATAACAAAACCATCCTCAAAGCTGGAATTGTCTTTCCAAGAAATTATTGCTGATGTATCATTTAACTGCTTGTAAGTAAGTCCTGTAGGCTTAGGAAAGATAGTTTTTGCCTTTAACTCATCTGAATAGGCTGATGTTGTGTCAGCATTAAAAGCATAGATCCGATAAGTGTATTCGACCCCAAAAATTAAACCCTTATCCAGATATGATTCCTTGTTAGCTTCTAAAGTGGCAATTACAGAAAATTCTTTTTCCACTTCCTTTCTTTCTATCTTATACCCAGTCTCTTGTTTGCAATTATCCTTCCAATTTAATGATAGATATTTGTCGTTTAAGGCTTTTATCTGAAAATCGGTGGGATTCTTTAAGATTATCTTCTTTTCAAGCTTTAAGGTATCATTTTTTGTTATTTCACCTATATCTTGAGAAAAACAACTGTCAAATATAAAATATAAGACAATAAATATAATTGCTTTTTTCAATTTATCCTCCATGTTATGAGTTTACAGTCAATATTATTCTTATTTTAGAATTGGATTTCCGTTCCAAAATCTGTCAATAATTCTTTTTTAGTTTTTTCAGCATTTTTTGATAGTGAGTACCTTTCCAAAAAATCTTACCACATCTTCGACAGATTTTATACTCTTTATATTTTCTATAAACTTTATCTGGAACTAAATTCTTGGTTTTACTCTTATGGATATCATTTAATTTTCTGTTACATTTAATACATCTAGAAAACAATTGTTGTGGTTGCAAAATTGGTTTTAGTTCTTCTAATTGTTTAAGATAATTATCGGATCTTATCAACCATCTTTTGTAGTTTAATTTTAAATTTGAATTTTTTTTACTTCTGGTTACAAAAACTCTTTTTTCTTTTCGTGCTATATTTATCATTTTTTGTAGACTGATATTTTTATAAACAACAACATCACAACCTATCATCCTTACCCATTTAGCTAGGCGATTTAAATTCTCTTCCATGATAAATTTGGATTGTTTTTTCATCATATTATCTTTTAGTTATCAAAACTTCCAACCTTAAAGAAGTTTTTAACTTCTGGTATTTCAGTTTTCTTTGCCTCTTGAAGAGTTCCAGTAAAATGAACCTTCCCATTATCCAGAAAAATAATTTTATCAGCTATCCTATGGATACTAGCCAATTCATGAGTAACTATCACAATCGTCATTTTGAGCAAATTTTTCAATTTCAAGATCAATTCATCTAAAGCAGCACTTGTAATAGGATCCAATCCAGCAGAGGGTTCATCGCAAATCAATATTTTTGGATCTAGAGCAATAGCTCTTGCCAAAGCAGCTCTCTTTTTCATACCACCAGATAATTCTGAAGGAAACAAATTCTTAGCCCTTTCTAAATTCACAAGCTTTAGTTTCACTCTTATGATCTTTTCAATTATATCACTACTCAAATTTGTGTGCTGTTCTAAAGGAATAGAAACATTATCAAAAATATCCATTGAGTTAAGAAGAGCGCCATTTTGAAAAAGCATACCTATTTGACTCAATATCTTTTCAAAATCGGGTTCATCCATCAAGGTAGTTTCTTCTCCAAATATTTTAACACTACCTGAATAAGGTTGATATAATCTAAGTATATTCTTAACTAGAGTAGTTTTACCGCAGCCACTACCACCCAGAATAACAGTGATTTCCTGTGGATAAATATTTACATCTACATTATCCAAGACGGTATCTTCTCCATACTTTGCTACTAAATTACTAACTGAAATTATTGGTTCTTTCATAATTAAAAATAAAATATTATGCTGTTCAATGCATCTAATATGATAACCCAAAAAATCGATGCAACAACAGCTTTAGTTGTTACTTTGCCGACACCTTCAGCTCCACCCTCTACAGTAAAACCATAATAACTACCTATTATAACGATCGTCCAAGCAAAGAAAAAGCTTTTTCCCAATCCAATAATTGCATCTCGGAACTTTACCACCTCAAACACTCTGGTGATAAAAGCTACAGCACTTAGATCCAGATAAGTTACAGCTACGATCAATCCTCCGAAAATACCAATAATAATGGAGGAGATGACTAATAATGGTATACAAATTGTGATAGCATGAAATTTTGGGACTACAACGTATCGGATTGGATTAATAGCCATCATTTTGAGTGCATCCAGTTCTTCTGTTACTTTCATTGTAGCTATTTCCGAAGCTATAGCTGAACCACTTCTCCCAGCTAAGATTATTGCAGTAAGTAAAGGCCCCATTTCCGTAACCATTGATACAGCCATCAAATCTGCCACAAATATATTAGCTCCGAACTGTCTTAATTGAGCAGCAGATTGCAGGGCAAGAATCAAACCCAAAATAAAAGAGAGAAGACCGATAATACCAACAGCATTAACACCTATCAAAAGTATTTGGTGAAAGACAGATTCCTTTCTTTGTCCTTTTCTATTGTATATTCCAATAAAAGACCAGAAAAATATATCAGCTATTATATATAAAGCATTTTTACTAGCAAGGATCAAATCATAGATGAACTCACCTAATCTGACAAAAATATTTTTTTTAACGATTTGCTGTTCAGTTTCCAGGGCGACTGAGGAAAAAGTCTTATGTGTATATTCAAGTTCCTTACTAATACCTACTATCTCTGGTGAATCGTTTTCAGTAATAATTGTATCAATAAAAGCAATACCAGCGCTATCGGTTTTGACAACTGCTCCCAGATCGATGACACCCACATCCTGACCTGAAAAGTT
>LSCM01000132.1 GCA_001577185.1 Cloacimonetes bacterium TCS62
AGAATTGTTGAAATATCTTGAGGGGATGAATCGAGCTTCTTAGTAACAGAGGCTAAACTCTTTTTAAAATCTTTGTTAAATAACTTAGAAGGAGCTTCACCTTTTTGTAAGATCTCAGCTTGTAATAATTGCAAGAAATTTCTTAATTCTGTTTCAAATTTTAGCCAGGAACGATCTTTTTCCGTATTTATAGTATTTTCGTCAAAATCAGAAAGATCGATGAATTCAAAAAGCCAGCGTTTTTCAATAACTTCCAGAATGAATCTTTCGAAACTTTTCAGATTTCTTCTTTTTGTTTGAATAAAGATATCAGAGAAGATCCCAATCCTATTTCCAGTAAGAATATGATCATAGATCTCCGGAAGTATCTCCGAATTGATATTATTATCGATCTTAAAATCAGAGATATTATGATATGGCGCAATTATACCGCTGAAAATAGTATTTATGAATGAATCAATCGTACTGATATGGACTGAACTTTTGTTGATCAACATTTTTTGATAGATTTTATTTAAGAATGTTAGCTCATCTTCTGTAAATTTTATATCATTATTGATCGTTTTTCTGAAGTTAGAGGTGATCTGCTTTCCTTCCTCGTTTCCACAAGTGATATTTTTCAGTTGAGTGAAGATACGCTCTCTGATCTCAGCAGTAGCCTTTTTTGTGAATGTGATAACCACAATTTCTTCAAAATCAATGCGATACTTAAGCATAAGATTTATGAACTCTAGCGACAAGCGATAAGTTTTGCCAGTTCCGGCACTTGCTCTGATCACATGGGGTTTCATTAACTACTCTCCAGTTTTAATAGCAGATCTCGCCGAGTAATATCTTCATTTTCATAATCCGCAGATTTCTGAGGTAGATAAAATCCTTTTTCTAATATGTTCTCCATCAAGGTTGTTATCATTTCTTTTAGATCTATCGATTTGTTTGAAGTAAATATCTCCTTATGTAAAACATAAAATAGATGCAAATTAGCATCAAGATCTTCTGGATAATATATGTTTTGATAAAATTGTAATTGCTGAAAATACTTCTTGTGTTTATATAAGCCACCAGTTTTAAAATCGAATATGTACTTAGCATTTTTAGTATCAATGCGTAAGTCGGGACGTCCTACAAGGTGAATTTTTTTTCCCTTATTCTCAAAGAACATTGTATCCTTATTAGATTCTGTTTCAGGAATGAGAACAATTGGGATATCCGATAGCTTAAAGTCATTATGCAGTCTATAGAAAAAATTTTCTATTCCATCACTTAGAACAGGTAGAAATATTTTTTCAAAATATTGATGGGAAAAATTACGAGGTGAGGTGTATCTTAACTTTTTATTTAATTTAAGATAATTCTGCAGAGCTTGCTTAACATACTGTTTTGTATTGTAAATGAAATTGTGCTTGATTTTCTTTGATGTGTATAAGCTATTTATTCTCTTAAAAATGTTATTAATTACGTTATGCACTATTAAACCGATTAATTTTGGAGTAAAGTCGTTTTCAATTTCCGGAGTTTTTGGATGCAGATCCTTTATGATCTCCAAAAAATATTCAAAAGGGTTTCCAGATAACTTGTTCCATTTATAAAAACTTAAATGCAGGTCTTCTTTGGGAAATTTACTTTTAAAAGTAAAAAAATCTGCTGTAATCTTATCACTTTTCTCAATTTCTTTAGTTTCGAGGGTCTCTTTAAAAAATTGACTATATATTGACCGGTTATCGAATTTTTCGTTCTCTTGCTCCTTTTCTAACTTACTTTTCTTTACTAATCCTGCTAGATCAAGTTCTGCCAGAAAAGAACTTACTTCGATGTTTTCTTCCAGATCTTTCATCGTGAATACAGTAACCTGTTCACTACTTGTTAATAGACGATAAAAATAATACTTGTCTCTTAGGATAATATCATCGTGTGTTTTTAGCCCAAGTTTCTTACGTTGATTTTCACTTAATAAAAATTGTGTGTGCTTGCTGTCTGGCAATATTCCTTCTACAACGTTTAGAATTGAAACTTTTTTAAAATTTAGATTTCTTGTGTTTTGTAGCGAAGAGATAGAAATTCGTTTTGATGGAAGATCAGTATTATATGAGAATCTCTTTGCTTTTAAATAATCCAGCCATAGTTTGAGTAGTTCTTTGGCAGTATGAGAAGGAAATATTTGCTTCCAATTAGTTACCAAGCCTATCTCGTCTAAACTATTAAAATCTGCAAGTGCGTTATAAAAAATTTCTACAATATTCGAATTTTTCATTTCTCTACCAAATACTTTCTCATGATCCACATTTTTAATAAGAGAAGTCAGTTGTGACAGATTATCTATTTGGTAATATTTTTGAATAAAAGAAAAGATCTTTTCCATTTCAGGTGCGAAGTCAGTTTCCTTGAGCAAATCGAAATCGATAAACTTGTATTCTCGATCGATCAAATTAAAAAGAAAAGACCTAATTTCTTCCTTTTTTTCAATTTGAAAATAATACAGAAAATTGTTATCAAGAAAGGCATCTAAGAGTGATTGTATCGAGTATAGGAAAGGTTTTTTATTAATTGATTTGATAATATTATAAATATTCTGAAAGAATTGATAAACACAGGAAGAAGAGATACTTACTTGCGTAGAAACATGAAATTTATGAGGTGAAAAAAGATCAGCATATGGTTGATTTTGAAATTGGAAGTCTATTATATGTTCATCTGGTGATAGAGTTCTAATTAGTTGCGTGATCATTTCCATTTGCTCGGAGGTTGTATTGATCTTTATTGTGCTGCTGATCGAACCTTTTAGATGGGTTGCCGTAAAATCTTTTACAGTGAGATTTTCCTCATCAAAGCATTCTGAAGGCATCTGCATTAATATTACAGCTTTATCTTGGTTAGTTTGTAAAAACTGTTTTTCAAAACCGGTGAAATAAAACTGATTAACAACGATAATTTTCTCATATTTCATAAATTCAGTCATATTTTTATCAATAAATATCTCGTCAGAAAATTCTCTTTTACTTAAGAAATTGTTGTAATCTTCTTTAATTGTGACCAAATGCTGGAATGTATCTAGCTGCCAATTCTGGGCAGATTGCTTTTGTTTTAATACTTCTGCGATCATCAATTCTGAAATTTGTTCTTCTATCATCTCTTCCCAAAAGTTAAAGAATTCCACAGCAAAATTTATAAATTGAGAATAATTATTTATTTTGAAGAACTCTTTCGAATCCCTAGAGACAGCTTGATATAATGCTAATTTTCGTTTATCTTCTTTAAGAATTGGTTTATCTGTAAGAAGAAGAGAATCTTTCATCTCATCCATTGTGTGGAAATGTTGAATCCTGAAATCCCATCGTTGCTGGAATAGTTTCTGAGTTTTTTTCTTGCTTTTACGGGTGGGAAAGAGCAGCAAGCAATTTTCTCTATCAATTTCATCGATTGCAGCTTGCAGAATATTTTGGTCCAGTGATATATACTTGATCATAATAAATTCTTTATCCAGGTTAGAAATAATATCAATATAATAGCTGGCAGCATATTCAGAACTCTGATCTTCTTTATCTCTAATATACGTAAACTAAGCCCAACCAAGAGAATCCCACCTACTGAAGTTAAATTTGCGATATAGATATCATTAAAATAATTTCCAATAACCGATGTGAGTAGCGTGAGAGTACTTTGGTAGATAAATAATGGTATGACGGAGAATATAACTCCAATACCCAAGGCAGAGGAAAGAGCAATAGCAGAAAATCCATCCATTATAGATTTAGTAACCAATAAATTAGGTGTATTTCCCAAACCTTCTTCGATAGCACCAAGGATAGTCATTGAGCCCATACAGAATAAAAGAAAAGCAGTTACAAGTCCTTCAGAGAATTTATCATTATCAGATTTCACTTTTTTCTTAAGCTTTCTACTGATTCTATTTATCCAACCTTCTATGTTAAGTGCTTCTCCAAAAAGTGATCCAAAGATCATGCTTAAGATTATCAGTAAATAAGAATCAGATTTTAGTGACATGGTTATACCTAAAAAAATAGTAAATAAACCAATTCCCTGAAAGGCAACCGTCGTAAAACGTTTAGATAATCTGGAATGCAGGATCAAACCAATAATACTTCCAATAATTACAGTCACTACGTTAAAAAGCGTTCCTATCATTTTTCCCTTTATTACTTAATCTGAATTCACAACTTCCAAAACTCGCATTATTTAATTTACTTTTAATACAAAAAAATACGTATATTATTATTAAGCAAGGAATTTCCGAAATGCTTTATTTCTCTATAATTGTAATCTTTTGTAGTTCTCGCATTGATTTACGATCATCATAACTGCGGAGCTCAAACTTTATCTCATTATACTGTTTTACATCGAATGTTGCCGGCAATTTTCCCCAATCACTGATTTTATTATTT
>LSCM01000133.1 GCA_001577185.1 Cloacimonetes bacterium TCS62
ACTTTCCCTTTTAAAGGAAGGATCCTTTCTTTTTTGAGAACTGTATTTTCGGTACATTTAAGACCTGGTGAATATGCTTGAGCCATATTTGACCTCCTGATTATTGCTCTGACAATATCTAAATATTTTCATATAAATTTTATATTTTAAGTTCAGGATATGCTTTAAATTCAGCAATCCACTTTTTTAATTGTTTTACACGTTCTGAATTTTCTTTTGGCAGTACGAATGGTTTTCTACCTCTTGTATCGAGGACTAATCCCACAACACCACCGTGAATTTCCGTAATGATCTCTTGATTTTTACCTTCACCCAGATCTAAACCTTTGCCAGGTTTCAAAGTTGCTTTAGCGGTTTCTTCTACTCCCAGAGGAAGCAATCTAATTTCACCAGTAGGTATCTTTTCTTCGAAGACATCGCCATTGGGAAGTTCAATTTTAGCAGTTAAAGCTACTTTACCAGGTTTGATGCTACCTACAGGAGCCACACAAGATCCTAAGTGAATTAAACAATCTTTTTCAAATACTTCTGTTGCAGCTTTCTCACTTATTTCGGCTAATACACCGAGTTGTGGCATCATAAAGATACTATCAACGGCCAATCTGGTAATTCCTTCAGGCAAGAAAGCATCGATCATCATCATAACAGATTGATTTCTACGTGGAGCATGCGACATAACTCCACCACTACCAACTAGCAGGTCCAATGACATCATATTTACTATACTTTCTCCGGAAACTGATTGAGCAAAAGCATCTGCGATTTCACGTTTCTTCTGACCGCCCTTCAGTCCAACAGCGAATTCTTTATGCTGGATAAATGCGTATTTCAATGCTTCTTTGGCAATTGCTTGTTCCAAAATAAGTTCTTCAAGTTTTTGTGGGATCGTTGTCGGTCGGATCATTTTATTTTTTATCATATTACGCAAGGCAGATTCATCGATATCAAATGGAACCCAACGCAAAATTCCTTCTAATCCCGCAGTTGCTAGGACGTTAGAAATACTGTAACTCATGCCCAAATTTGCACTAACAGTTCTATTGAATACTTTATCTTTTGTAAAAACAGAAAAAACATCGGTTGTAGCTCCGCCAATATCTACACCTAATACTTCAATATCTTCAACTTTTGCAATAGTTTGCATAATATTACCAACTGCAGCTGGTGTTGGCATAATAGGAATATTAACTAATTTACCCTCTTTGGGTCCTTTCGTCCAGCTCATTAATTTATTATATCCTGGTGCTTGAGCCATCACATGTTCCATAAAGAGGTCATGTATTTTATCTCTGGCCGGACCGAGATTCTCTCTTTCTAATATTGGTCTTAAATTTTCGGTAATAATAAGGTCGGTTTTCTTCTCTAATGTATCTTTGATAATATCCTGAGCTTTGTTATTCCCGGCATAGATCACAGGTAAGTTGTAACTAGAGCCTAATCGAGGTTTGGGATCGGCTGCGCCCACAAGTTCTGCTAATTCTGCCACATGCTTGGTAGTACCACCATCAATTCCACCGGCCATCAAGATCATATCCGGTCTTAGCTGTCTAATTCGTTCAATTTTTTCATAATTTGCGCGTTTATCGTTACTTGCTATCAGATCCATCACAATAGCACCAGCACCAAGTGCAGCACGTTCCGCACTTTCCCCGGTCATTCTGGCAACGACACCTGTAACCATCATTTGCAAGCCACCACCGGCACTACTAGTAGAAACATAAGCATCAACACCTTTATTTTCGTTTGAAGAAAGCCAAATAGTATCGTCTTTAATGAATTCGATCTTATCATCATTATATTTCAGTCTGGCAAGTTCCTCTAATTCTGTAACAGCATTGATAACACCTTTAGTAACATCGTTCAATGGTTTTTCAACGGTTGTTGGAGCTTCTCCGCGAACAGTCTGACGGTATTCTCCATCGACATACTCAATGAGAATCGACTTTGTAGTTGTACTACCACAATCGGTAGCAATGATCCTCTTAAGCTTTTGAGTATCAGACATATTTTCCTCCATTTATTTTTTTAATTTAAAAAATTTTTTGATCTTATTTAATTTCCGTTTTCGCAATATTTTTTTCTGCTTTCGTTCTTTTTCATACATCTCTACATCTAATTGATCAATCTTATCTAGTAGTAATTTTATGTTTTTTTGATCTTCCAACATAATTGCAAGTTCCTGATACTGCTTTGGATTAAAAATTATTTCTGCGAAAGGAGCTAAAAAATGCATTAATTGTCCACCAATTCTACTTAAGGGACGTAATGATTCAATTGTCATTATTGCAGGTGCAGCCATTTTTCTCTCTACAATAAATTTGGCTATTTTATCGATTAATTTTTTTGCTTGCTCAGGATTTACTTCAGTTATCATAATATCTTTAATTCCTATCCAAAAGATTTCTCTTAAAAACTTATCAGCTCTTATACTGTCAAGATATAGATTTTATAAGAACAATGTTTCTATATGGTTAGTAGATTTCAAGAAAATTTTACAAATTTTATGCTCTGGCAATTGTGAAAATAAATATTTTTCCTACATCTTGTTCTCTTAAAAGCCTACTGATAGAATTTACAGTGGAACCTGTAGTAAATACATCATCAACAACTAAAATATTCTTGCCTTTAACATCAAATTTAGCATTTACTTTGAAAGCTTCAGCTACATTATTTTGTCGTTCCGACCGGCTTAATTTTGTTTGAGAATCAGTAAATTTAGTTCTTTTAAGAAGTTTAGGAATATGTTTAATGTTGATCTGATCAGAAATTGCTGAAGCCAATAACTCAGATTGGTTAAATCCACGAGAGCGTTTTTTCGTTCTATGAAGAGGAACCGGTACTATCATATCTATTTTGGAAAATGGAGAGAATTTTTCAAAGTAATTATTTACTTTTCTGCCAAAGAATTTAGCTATTATCTTAAAATCGTTGTATTTGAGTTCATGAATAAGCTTTTGAACGGTGTCATTAAATTTATAAATAGATCTTGCTTTATCGAAATAAAAATCGTTTACTTGGCAGATATTGCAATTTTCAGATTCGAGAATACTCCCGCAAATATCACAAACATTTGTAATGATCTCTAATGAATTTTCGCACTTATTACAAAGAACTTTTTCATTTTTTACTAATCTCCTATCGCATGAAAAACATATCTTAGGAAAGATCAGATCGATTAAACTGTTTAATAGATTCATTAGCTATCAGTATCTTCCTCCTCTTCTTCTTTCTGCAAATCGTCCTTAGAAGGTTTTACTGCAAATCCAAGTTGCACTAGGTACGGTTGATTTGGTTCCCATCGCATTAAAGCCCAAGAATAAAGAGTACGTAATTTTTTTGCATCTTCTTTATATTGCTCTATCGGATCTAACGTTTTTTCCTCCTTTAGAAGTTGTATTTTCTTATAAATGTTTTCAGATTCTGTTAATAAATTCTGGAGTTTTTCTGTAAATTCAACAGATAGGAGTTCATGATCTTCCTCAATAGCAGATAACATTTTTTTTACACTTTCTATTTTTTTCTTTCTTTTACGCGGGAATCTTCCAGATATACCCAAGTGATTTAATATGTCTTCCTTGTTTGAAAATTGAGATTTTAAAAGTCTTTTACATTTCAAATAGAATTGAAAGGTCGTTTCATCTGTTTCATTTAAATTTTCATAAAGTTGACTGCGTTTTTCTTTTCTAATTTCTACTTTTTGCAAAGTTATTTCCCATTCACCATAAGCATTTTCTGCCCAGGTAACCAAAGATTGAGGAACCGAAAGTGGACCTGCCCAATCTTGGATGTAATTCTTTAAAATTTTAAGCCTTTCTTTGCGTAAAGCATAAGTATCATTTGTAAAATAATTATCTTTAAATATCGGCATAATTCCTCTTATTACAATTTAGTATTCTTACGCGGCAATTAATTCTTTCTTTTCTTACATTCTCATAACTCGATAAAGATTAGATGATTGTATGTCAAGAAAAAGATAAATGTATGACAAGAAAAACAGAACACTGTGCTTTATATTACAATAAGTTATGGGAGTTATAAAATATCATTAATTTCAATTAACTATCATATCGTAATTATTCAAGATTATTTATATTTGGTAAGAATATTACATTAATAAGTTCTAAAATATTTTTAAAAGACATATTACCAACTCAGGCAACATTAGAAATTTTATCATGAATTTTCTAATTATCACGCGTAATAATATTCTTTAACGAGAGGAGAATTTATTACTTATTTAGGAGATAATTCAAGTTAAATAATTCCTAATTTTTAACTAAATTTACTACCAATGAAAAGAAAATCATTTGACATTATATTTCAAAATAATTGTATTTTATTTCTTATTTAGTAAAACTATTTGCCGGATAATGCCATACAGAATGTAAAGTAAGATCCATAGAACAAAGATAAAATATGAGTATTTTATTGCAGCTATCAAACTAACAATTGCCAATCCGATAAAAATTTTTGATTCTATTGATAGTTTTTTCCCCTTTTCTAACGGGAGAAATTCTATGCGGCTAATCATTAAAACTCCTGATAAAAATGTAATAACAAGAAAAATTTTTGGAAAATATACTTTTTCCCAAATATAAAAATTAAATATTATGAAGGAAGCTATTAAACCGGCTGCGGCAGGAATAGGAAGGCCAATAAATGGTTGTTTTGATTCTGAAGTATGATTTTTTAGAGTGAATCGAACCAAGCGATATCCACCAGCAATTATATAGAAGATAGTAAGAATAATCCCCACTAACCTAAAATGAAACAGAACTGCTTTATAAACTAGAAATCCAGGAACTACACCAAAAGCTACAAAATCTGAAAGTGTATCGAATAGAGATCCGAATTTACTTTGAGCATCAAATAATCTTGCTATTTTGCCATCTAGCCCGTCACAAAACATTGAGAGTGCAATAAACCATGCTGCAATATAGAA
>LSCM01000134.1 GCA_001577185.1 Cloacimonetes bacterium TCS62
AATTCATTGAGTTATTAATAAATAAGTTTAAAAAAGAAGGACCAAATGATTGATAATATAGCATTAATTCTAGGAACTACATTAATGTATTCTACTCCTCTAATCTTTACTTCTTTAGGTGGAGTGGTAGCAGAAAATTCTGGTGTAATTAATATTGGTTTGGAAGGAATGATGGTAATAGGAGCTTTTTTTGGAGCTACAGTGGGATATTTTTCTGGAAATCCTTGGCTGGGTTTATTAGCTGCTGGGATTGCTGGTGGTTTTTTTGGTTTGTTACACGCAATTGCATGTGTTAGTTTTGGTGCAGATCAAGTTGTTTCTGGTATTGCTATTAACTTTCTGGGTCCCGGTGTTGCTCTGTTTCTTAGCCGGATCTTTTTTGACGGTGCAACAATGACTTTGTCTATTGATCTCAATAACAAAATGCCAAGACCGTTAAGTGGTTTATTCCATCAGGACTCATTCTTTTATTATATCTTTGGTAATAGATATGCTACAGTTTATGTAGCTTTTTTGTTAGTATTAATTGTGTGGTTTGTATTATACAAGACTAAACTAGGATTAAGGATAAGAGCGGTAGGAGAGCATCCAACAGCAGCTGACACACTTGGTGTCAATGTATATAAAATTCGCTATCTCACGGTGATTACATCCGGCATCTTCTCTGGATTTGGAGGAGCTGCAATGAGTTTAGCAATTGTATCTAACTTTCGACCGACTTTAGTATCTGGTCATGGATTTATAGCCTTAGCTGCAATGATATTTGGTAAATGGAAACCCCAGGGTGCATTACTTGCTTGTCTTTTATTTGGAAGTGCTCAAGGATTAACAGTTTTTCTGGGACAATTTGAGTTTAATATTTCATCACAAATTCTTAGTATGCTACCCTATGTTCTTACTATGGTGATTTTAGTGGCTTTTGTAGGCCGATCAGCTGCACCTGCTGCAGATGGTATCCCATATGAAAAAGAACAAAAGAATTAAATAGTTGACGAGTATTAATAATTTATAAAATTAGTTGACGAATATTAATAATTTATAAAATGTACTAAAGTAAATAAAAACAGGAGGTTGTAAATGTCTAGAAAAATTCTTATTTTGATTATCAGTATTCTTGTAATTGGTTTATTCGTTACAAGTTGTGGAAAAGCTCAGAAAAAAGATGAAGGTGTAAAGGTCGCAATGGTAACTGATGTGGGTGGTGTAAATGACCAATCTTTTAATCAGTCTGCTTGGGAAGGTTTACAAAAAGCTGAAGAAGAACTTGGGATTAGCGCTAGTTATGTAGAATCTAACCAAGATGCAGATTATAAACCTAATATGGAAACACTTTTAGATGCAGGTAATAAACTCATTTGGGGTATTGGATTCAAAATGGGAGAAACTCTAACTGAAGTTGCAAAACTAAATCCTGAACAAAAGTATGCTGGTATAGATTGTTTCTTTGAAGAGCCTACTTCGAATTTAGTAGGTATTCTGTTTAGAGAACAGGAACCTTCTTTCTTAGTTGGCTATATAGCTGGAAAAATGACAAAAGTTGATAAAGTTGGTTTTGTTGGTGGTATGGATTTCTTTGTGATCCATAAATTTCATTATGGATATATGGCTGGAGTCAAAGAAGCTAATCCAGATTGTGAAATTTTAGCACAATATGCTGATTCATTTACAGACGCTGCAAAAGGTAAGGCTATTGCAAATCAAATGTATAAAAATGGTGCGGATATAGTTTTTCACGCTGCTGGTGGAGTTGGAGACGGAGTTATCGAAGCAGCTAAAGAACAAAATAAATACGCAATTGGTGTAGATAGAGATCAGCATGATCTTGCACCGGAAAATGTTATCACTTCCGCAATGAAGAGAGTTGACAATGCCATTTATAATTTAACTGAAACACTTGTGAAGGGTGAATATCCTGGTGGTTCAAATGTTATTTATGGTTTAAAAGAAAAAGCTGTCGGTATTGCTCCAACATCATATAAATTAGTACCAAAAGAAATTTTGGACGAAGTTGAAGGTGTGAAAGAGAAGATTATCTCAGGGGAAATTGTACCTCCTACGAATGAAGAACAGTATAAAGAGTACCTGAGCAAATAGTTCCATTTTAAACTTACAATATTAAGGTGACTTTAATCTAAGTCACCTTTTTTATTTGTCGTGATATACTCAACCTCGAGGAAGAATATTTACAAAAAGCAAAAAGCCATTCTCTAATGAAAATGGCTTTATAATTAAAAATACTTCTTGATTAAGTTTCTTTTCCAAATATATGTTTGAAATTCAAAATTAAATTAAGAAGTACACCTACAATAGCAGCAAGTCCTAATCCTTCCAACTCAAAGTTACCAATTGCAAATTTTGCGCCTCCAAGTCCTAGAACAAGCATAGCGGCAGAGCTCATCAGAATCTTTGGATCAGATAGATCGACTTTGTGTTCTACCATATTTTTAATACCAATCGATGAGATCATTCCGAATAATAGAATTGAAATACCTCCTATGACTGGACCTGGAATAGTCGAGATGATCGATGTAAACTTCGGGATAAATGAAAGTACGATAGCAAATACGGCTGCAATTCTCATAATAATTGGATTATAATTTCCTGTAAGTGCAACTGCACCGGTATTTTCACTATAAGTTGTGTTTGCTGGTCCACCAATAAGGGCAGAAAGAGAAGTTGCAAGACCGTCTCCCATTAAAGTACGGTGTATGCCAGGTTCTTTGATGAAATCCTTATCGACAACGTTACCAATTGCCAGGACATCACCAAAGTGTTCAACAATAGTCACAATTGCGATAGGAACGATTATAGATACCGAACGAGTAGAAAAGACAGGAAGTGAGAATTGTGGTAAACCGAACCAGGCAGCTTTTTCAACTTCTGTGAAATCAACGATTCCAAAGATAATTGATAGAATATATCCTGAGATTAAAGCAATGAGCACAGGGAGCATAGATAATAATTTCTTACCAATCTTTTCAAAGAATAATTTTACGAAAATTGCTGCGGCAAAAGTGATTAATGCTATTAACCAGCATCCATTTGTACCGATTTTTTCTACGATAGGTGCAGAAAAAGTTCCATTGGCATTTTTTATTGCAACAGGTGCTAAAATCAAACCTATGAGGATAATGATTGGACCTGTAACGAATGGAGGTAGTATCTTATGTAGAACTTTTGCATCAACAAATTTAAAAATGATTGATACTACAATATACAACAAACCAGCTATAACAATACCTCCTAAAGCCTCTGGTAATGAACCTCCATTTGCTTTTGAAACTGCTATTATACCTGGAATAAAAGCAAACGAGGAACCAAGGAACACGGGAACTTTGAACTTGGTTATAAAATGAAATAATAATGTTCCTATACCTGCAGCAAAGAGAGTAACGCCTACATCAAGTCCTGTAAGCAAAGGAACCAAAACTGTTGCTCCAAACATTACAAAAGTATGCTGGAACCCAATAACAATGTTTTGACCATTAAGATCTTTCATGAATACTCCTTATTTAATTTGTTTACACAAATCGCTAATGACGTTTATCCATTAGAACCATAATTGATATATTAACACACAATTTTCGCATATCAGGAAACATGTAATTACATTACCGGAACATACAATTAATGTATCATTTTAGTTTCGAAATTAATTTTCATTTTTCATAAACCATTTTGCATACTGGTAAAGGCGCTCATCATGATTGTATTGCCCAGAAACTTGAATTCCCCATGGAAGCCCAGAAGAAAATCCAGAGGGGAGAGTTAGGGTTGGAAGACCTGAATAGGTCCAGGGAAGATTCATAGCTGGATTTCCAGTTGATTTTAAACCCAGAGGTGCTGTAGAAGTAGCAGCAGGAGATATCCAAAGATCAATACTGTGAATTTGTTGCAAATTTTCTAATTCTTCTCTGAGTTCCAATCTACCTTGCTTCGCTTTGTTAAGTTCATTTTCCGACACATCTCTTCCGGTTTGTATTAGATTTAAAGTGGTTTTATGATATAAATTTTGATATTTTCTTGACCAGGATTGATGAACCTCAGCAAATTCTGCTGCATTCATCAATTTATGTTGCGTATTGATATTTTTAATATTTTGAAAAGCCGGAACAGATTTTATCACAAAATCTTTTCTTTTAAGTTTATCAATGCTTTTATAAAATCTAGATAATATTTCAGGTGAGGATTGTTTTAAATAATCACCCTCGGGAATTCCTAATATTGGTTTGTCGATTGTTTTAATTTGATCATCCCAATAATCACATAGAATCGAG
Organism: Cloacimonetes bacterium TCS62; assembly: GCA_001577185.1. Classification (GTDB taxonomy): domain Bacteria; phylum Cloacimonadota; class Cloacimonadia; order Cloacimonadales; family TCS61; genus TCS61. Next base: position 4,278 of record LSCM01000134.1, read on the forward strand.
GCGATCAATTTACTTCCTTTGAGATCCTGAGTAAAAAAACCAACATGATCAGAAGATTTTGAAAACGG
>LSCM01000135.1 GCA_001577185.1 Cloacimonetes bacterium TCS62
AAGATACGATCGGCAGCATTACGATCAGGGAACAAAAATGAGCTATTGTCTTTCCTGTTTGAAAGAAATTGAAAAATCCAGTTATTGCAAATCTTGTCAGCGAAAGTTATTTAATAATAAATTGCCGGTATTGCAGTTTACAAAAGCCAAATTCGGCAAGATCCAGTATGAATTGACCGATCATTTTTCCATTTCCGGAGTGCAGGAAAAGATATCATTAAAACTGGGAAAAGATAAATTAATTCCGACAGCGAGTAGTGGTGAATATATTTTAAAGCCTGTTCCCGGTACACCGGTTCCCAGATTCCAGGAGGATATTCCTGCTAATGAACATCTCACAATGCAAATTGCGACAAAGGTTTTTAAACTGAATACTGCGGAAAATGCTTTGATCAGATTTGCTGATGGTGAATTAGCCTATCTTACCAAGCGGTTTGATCGAATCAATAACAGGAAATTCCGTCAGGAAGATTTCTGCCAGTTGAGCGGTAGAACGCCAGAGATCGATGGAGAGAATTTCAAGTATAAAGGAAGCTACCAGGGAGCAGGGAAGATCATTCAGAAGTTTTGTGCAGCTCATAAAATCGAGATAGAGAAATTATTTAAGCTAATCGTTTTCAATTACATATTTGGAAATGGTGATGCTCATTTGAAGAATTTTTCTCTAATAGAAACAAGATCGGGCGATTTTATTTTGTCACCTGCTTACGATTTAATAAATACTTCAATTCATTTTCCTAATGAGAGTAGAACTGCCTTGGAATTGTTTGATAATTTTAAAACAAAGTTTTTCCAGGCGAATGGCTTTTATGGCAGACCAGATTTTCATAAGTTAGCAGAATTCTTTAAAATGAACTTGCAAAGAAGCGAGAGATTTTTAGATAGCTTTTTTAAGCAAAAAGAAAAAGTTATTGCATTAATTGAAAGATCATTTTTAAGTGAGGAAGCAAGAGCAGAATATATTAGGTCTTTTAAAGACAGGTTGAAGGCATTGAAGTGAAATAACTTATGGTTTTATTTTTTTCCTTCCTAACTTTTTAGTTTGGATTCAACTAAAATGTGAAGCTTCGGCTTTAGGACATATTCAGCAATAGCAACGGTAAAGATGAGTGCCTTTCGAACCGGAAGGTTTGAAAGGTGAGATGAATTAGATATTTAAGTTTTAAAGGGTGAATAATGGAACAAAGAGGAAATTGGAGCAGTAGACGAGCATTTATTTTAGCAGCAATAGGCTCTGCAATCGGATTAGGGAATATTTGGAGATTTCCGTTTAAATGTTATGAATCCGGAGGAGGTGCTTTTTTGATCGCCTACCTTATCGCGATGCTTTCGGCAGGTATTCCTTTAATGGTTCTAGAGTTAAGTTTTGGTCATCATTTTAAATTAGCTGCACCACTTTCATTTTCTAAAGTTAAGAAAAAATTTGAGTGGATAGGCTGGTGGGCTGTGATCGTTGGATTTATGATCACAACTTATTACGCAGTGGTTATGGCTTGGGGACTGAATTACACGGTATTCTCTGCAACTCAGGCTTGGGGAAAAGATACTGGTGATTTTTTCTACAATCATTTTTTAAATCTAACGAGTGGTCATTTTGATTTTGGTGGAATTCAACTGCCGATAATCATTGCACTGGTTGTAAGTTGGATATTGATCGTGGGAGCTATCTGGAAAGGAGCAAAGACTGTTTCCAAAGTAGTTTATGTGACTGTTTTCGTTCCCTGGCTACTACTGATAGCTTTTGTTATTCGTGGAGTAACTCTGCCTGGTGCAATGGATGGATTGAAGTTTTACTTAACTCCTCATTTTGAAAAATTGTTAGATCCAAGTGTCTGGGTTGCTGCTTACGGACAGGTATTTTATTCATTATCAATTGGATTCGGTATCATGATAGCTTATGCCAGTTTTTTACCTAAAAAAAGTGATATAATAAATAGTACAATGATAATTGCTCTTTGTGATGGAGCTACAGCGTTTATCGGTGGTCTTGCTGTATTTGGAGCTTTGGGTTATTATGCCAATATGACTGGACAGATCGTTACAGAAGTTTTAAAAGGTGGTCCTGGATTAGCTTTTGTTACTTATCCGGCAATTATTAATATGTTACCTTTAGCAAAAGTTTTTGGAATTCTCTTTTTCTTAATGCTATTGACCTTAGCCGTAGATTCTGCTTTTTCCTTGGTAGAGGCTATATCGTCAGCATTGCGTGATAAATTTGGCTGGTCACACAAAAAGGCAAACCTGATCACGGCTTCAGTGGCATTTGTTATTGGTATTTTATTCACAACCGGTGCCGGATTATACTGGCTTGATGTTGTGGATAAATGGCTGGAAGTTTTTGGACTGTCGATGGTTGTGCTGGTTGAAAGTATTGTACTCGCCTGGTTCTTTAATATTGATGAATTAAGGCAATATGCAAATGACTACTCAGAAGTAAAAGTTGGAAGATGGTGGAACTATATTCTAAAATTTTATGTTCCAATCGCAGTTTTTGCCTTAGTCTTGACCGATGCAATTAAGCTAATAACAAAAGGTTACGAAGGTTACCCAGTTAAAGCACTACTTTTTGGCGGTTGGCTGGTAGTAATTATTGTTCCGATATTGGCAATTATCATCTCTTCAATGAAACGCAAAGGAGAGGTTAAGGAATTTAAAACATATCATCCGGCTGAACCTTTTGTTTCGGATATTGGTTACATTCGTCTTTATAAATATTTGAAAGCTGTTTTATATAGTGGTATTGTTTTGATTTTGATAATTATTCTAAGCAATTTTATAACTTCATTAGAAGTAATTGTAACTGCCTTGATCGCTATTTTTATCTTCTTATCATTGGTTGGTGGAGCAATCTATTTTGCAAAAATATCAATGAAGGAAGGTAAGCGTAGAGAAAAATGGGCTGAAGAGCATTTGGAGGATTAAAGATCTGGGAAAATTAGCCTTAAAGGTTAATTGCTTCTTAGGTTAATTACTAAAATATTATGAAAAAAATACTAATTATTGGGTTGTTATTTATCACATGCTTCAATTTTGCTTATAGTGATAAGAAGGTTTTATTGAAGCAGGCTGCTCGTTATAGTGCTCGCAGGAATTATGAGAAAGCTATTGAGCTCTATGAGCAAATTTTGATCGATCATCCCAGTGACCAAAAAACAATTGAGTATTTGATAAATATTTTTATAAGAACTTCCAAAACAAAGAAAGCCAAAAAATTACTTTCTCAGAAGGAAAATTATATCTCCAAATCTCTCTATACAAAATTAATGTTATCAATATTATTAAGAGAAGGGAAGATCAAAAAAGCGGAGATAGTATCATCTGAATTTTTGCAGAATAATAAAAATGTAATGAGCTTCTATACTTTGATCTCAAATATTTTTCAACAATTTAAGCAGTATGAATTCTCGATAAAGATAATGAAAGATGCCAGAAAAATCTCAGGGAATAAATATCTGTATGCAAGGGAATTAGCTTATGCATATCTTGGTTTGAATAAACCCAAAGAAGCTACTGAAGAATTTCTTCATCTGATGGAAAAAGAAAAAAAATATTCAAATTATGTTCTGACCAAACTGCGGGAAATTTTGAAAGAGGATCCATCTATAATTGAGCAGATTGAAGATTCTGCGAGTAGTAGTAAAAATGAAAAAATACATGAGATCTATGCTCTTTGTCTCGGTGATATAGGTGAATATGACAAAGCCTTGGAAGAATATAAAAATCTATCACCCCCCATGTTGCTTCGTTTTGCACGCAGACAAAACTCTTTTGGCAATTTGAATTATGCTTTGAAAGCTTATTTAAAGTTTATTGAAAAGATCCAAAGTCCGGTAGATAAAGCTGAAGCTCAGATAGAAGTTGCAAAGATACATATCGCAAAGAAAAATTTCGTAAAAGCAAAAAATATTTTGCAAAAAGTGAGAAATGAAAAAATAATTAAAAATAGAAGATATAGATACCGTACTAAGGCAAATGTTGAAAGTAGAGAACTTCTTGCCAAGATCGAGATGCTCGAAGTTCCAAAATCCCAGAAGGTCAAGGATCTCTTGATAGAAGCAAAGCAGTTTGCTATTAATCAGCGGGAGCGCAAAAAATTAGAATTCTCAATCGTTTACAATAATATTATCAATGCAGAATATGAGATAGGAAGAAGTAAGATCTCCAAACTAATTCGTAATGAAGATCCCGGGTCTGAAGTTTATAAAAAAGGTTTTTATTATTCATATCTAATTGCGTTAATGCAAAACGATCCTTTATCTGATAGTCTGATGACGGAATTTATCATAAATTCACCAAAAAGTGAAGAAGC
>LSCM01000136.1 GCA_001577185.1 Cloacimonetes bacterium TCS62
TGTTTTTACAGAAGAGATTATATCCTTTTTTCTACAAGGTTTTACTAAATAACCTATTGGATCACATTCCATAGCTCTTTCCAATATTTTATCATCTGCATAAGCTGTAAGGAAAAGTATGGGAATATTATATTTCTTTTTGATCAGCTTAGCTGCCTCAATTCCATCGAGCTCACCTTCCAGTTTAATATCCATAATGATAAGGTCAATATTGAGCGATTCAATTTCATCTAATAGAGCTTCTGCTGATTTGTATGTAGACACAACTTTAATATTTTCCATATTTAAAGTTTTTTTAATTAATTTTGCTATCAAGAGCTCATCTTCTACTATAATAATTTTATTATTTTTCATATCGATCTTCCCCTTTCTCTTATGTTATTTTTTTAAACAGGATGTCAATAAAATATTTATAATTGTAAGGGACTTGACTAAATAATGAAGAAAAATAAATCTAAACAAAATAATTTTGATTAGGAGTAATTATGAAAAAAACAATTACAATATTTGTAATAATGTTTACCATAACATTAGCTGCATTTGATAATGAAATATCAAATAATTTTTCAATTAATGAAATGAATTCAAAAACATTAAAATTAAGCTATGAAATGAACGAGATCATTTATGAAGATATGACCGTAAATGGTAAATTGATGAAAAATATTGTTCTGAATGATGTATTTCTACCAAATGAATCTGGTAGACCAAATTTACCTATATTAAGTCGAGCTATCTGTATTCCCCAAAATTCTCGACCAGTATTAAAAATTCGATCTTTTAAAAAAGAGATTATTGAAAATATTCAGATCGCACCATCACCGAATATTCCTTTTGATACTGATGATAGCCCTTTGGTTTATAAAGAGAATAATGAGATATATTCGAAAGATGCTTACTATCCAAATAAACAGTTTAAAATATCTGAAATAACTAAAATACGTGGTGTGGATGCAGCGGTCTTTTCTATAACACCTTTTCAATATAATCCAGTTCAGGAAGAATTGATCGTATATAAGGAACTCGATATAGAAATAGAATTAGTTGGAGGAAATGGCCAGTTTGGTGAAGATAGACTACGAAGCCGATATTGGGATCCCATCCTGCACGATGTTTTCCTTAATTCAGATATGCTAGATGAAATAGATCATAATAAATCAAATTCACGAACAGAAGATTATGAATATCTAATTATTACCCCGGACGATTCAACATTTCTGAACTGGGCTGATTCTATTAGAGTTTTCCGTAATGAACAAGGGATTCAAACTGGCATAGTGACAACTAATGAAATTGGTGGGAATAACCCAACTACTATCGAGAATTACATTGATGATGCTTATGATAATTGGGATGTTCCACCTTCTGCTATCTTGTTATTAGGTGATTATGGAACTTCTGGTAATACTATTATTTCGCCAATTTGGGACGGTTACTGTGCATCCGACCATATTTATGCTGATGTAAATGGCAACAATATGGCAGATATTATTTTAGCTAGGATCACAGCTCAGAATGAAGATCAACTTGCAACTATGATCGGGAAATTCCTAAATTATGAAAGATCTCCTTCAACAAATCCAAATTTTTATAATAATCCTATAACAGCTCTTGGCTGGCAAACTGAACGCTGGTTTCAAATTTGCTCTGAATCGGTTGGAGGTTTTTGGCACAATGAATTAGGAAAAGACCAAGTTAGAATTAATGAAATATATGATGGTAATCCTCAGGTAGATCCATGGTCGACAGCTTCGAATACAACTACAGTTCTAAATGTATTTGGACCAAATGGAGAAAATTATATACCAGCTTCTCCATCCGAATTGGGAGATTGGTCTGGTGGAAATGCTGCTGATATCAACAATGCAATTAACAGTGGAGCATTTATGCTTCAGCATCGTGATCATGGCGGTATAACCGGTTGGGGAGAACCCGATTACGGAATAAATAATTTGTACGGATTAAATAATGAAGATCTGGTTTTTGTTTTATCAATCAATTGTCTTACCGGAAAATATAATGCTAATCAAACCTGTTTTGCTGAGGCTTTTCACCGTCACGATCAAGGTGCTTTGGGTTTGATAGCAGCTTCCGAAGTCTCTTATTCATTTGTGAACGATACATTCGTTTGGGGTATGTACGATAATATGTGGAAAGATTTTCTTCCACAGTTTGGTGATCCCCCATCAGAATCCGATTGGATCCGACCTGCTTTTGCAAATGCTGCTGGAAAATACTTCTTATGGCAATCACAATGGCCTGCAAATCAGAATAATAAAGAGGTAACATATAATCTATTTCATCATCATGGCGACGCCTTTACAACAGTACACACTGAAATGCCTCAAGAATTGACCGTATCACATTCTGATCAACTTCTTGCCGGCTTGCAGAGCTTTAATGTAAATGCTAATGAAGGTGCTATGATCAGTTTAACGGTAGACGGTGATATAATTGCAGTTGCAGAGGGAACAGGATCTCCTTTGGATATTGCGATTCCTGTACAACAACCAGATAACATTCTTAAGATTACCGTAACAAAACAAAATTATTATCGTTATTCAGAAGATGTGATGATAATTTCTCCTGATCAATATGTGATCTGTGACAGTGTGAGTTACCTCGAGATTGGAGGTTATATTGACGACAGTTATCAATCTTTAGATACTTTGAGCATAAATGTAAATTTTCATAACATAGGTCTGCAAGCAACATCTGGAGACGTAGAAGCACTACTAACTTGTGAATCTAATTATATAGATATCTTAAATGATAATACAATAACAAGTTCTATTCCTGCAAGTAGCATAAGTTTTGTGGAAAATGCGTTTCAGATAAAGCTTCTTCCAAATATTCCAGATCTTACAGAGATAGAATTTACAGTAGAAATAACATCGGGAGGAAGCAGCTGGGAAAGTACTTTTATTTTAAATTGTATGGCTCCACAGCTAGTTTATGACTTTTTTGATCTGCAAGCAGTAACTGGGGAAGATCCAATCTTAGATCCAGGTGAGACAGGCGAAATAAACCTCTCTTTAAATAATGCAGGAAACGGATATTCGTACGATTCTCTGATCTTGTTGACTACCGAAGATCCCTATGTGGACATAGATGGTGCGAGTAATATTTCACAAATAGCTCCTGGTGATACAGCTTGGACTGAAGAAGCGTTTATCCTGAATATCTCTAATGAGTGCCCGATCGAGTATTTTGCCGAGCTCACTATCACTGCAATGGATGCAGGTGGTGCTGCAAGTCAGGCTGATCTGCAAATACCGATTGGTTTTTTCCAACATAACTTTGAAACAGGAGTTAATGGATGGGAACACATGTCTTTATCGGAAGAATTTCTTGATGAATGGCATCGTGATGATTATCGGAATCATACAGATGGCGGTTCCTATAGTATGAAATTAGGGGGTGATGGACCTGCTTATTATTCAAATTATGTACATGCTGCACTCATCATGCCGGAATTTGAATTAGGCAGCAATACGTTTGTCAAATTTCACCATTGGATGGATGCAGGTTCGGAAGGTAATTCGGGAACTTGGGATGGAGGAATGATCCAAATATCAGTTGATGAAGGAGATTGGTTTTTGATTGAACCAGTTGATGGTTATCCCTGTGAATTATTGAATTTACCTAATTCTCCTTTTGAACCGGGAACACCTCTTTTTGCTGGAAATATCGATTGGGAAGAGGTTACTTTAGATCTTTCACAATATTCCGGAAATGCCCGAGTACGTTTTGTTTTTGGTAGTGTGGGTCTGATCACCGGAGAAGGTTGGTATATAGATGATGTGAATATTATGAATTATACAGGTTCTGAAAATAATGAGATCCTAAGTTCAAATAATTACTTAGGTAAAAATTATCCTAATCCATTTAATCCCTCAAGTGCCGGACGCAGTCCTACAACAACGATTTCATTCAATATCAATCAGGAAAGCGATGTGGAGTTGGAAGTTTACAATCTTCGCGGTCAAAAAGTTCGAACCTTAGTTAATGAACGACTTGAGGCAGGTTTACATGATGTAATCTGGAATGGTAAGGATGATGCAGCTAGATCAGTATCTTCAGGAATTTATTTTTATAAATTGAAAGCTGCTAATTTCGAAAAAACTAAAAAGATGATACTATTGAAATAATGTAGGGGCAGCTCATTGGTTTGTCCGGATATACGGGCAATTAATCCCGCACCTTGTTCAATAAACAGAATGCGGGATTTTCTTTTAACTCAAAAATACTTTTTTATCTTGAAATTTTGTTACGTACTTTCAAGCTGTATTTATTCAATTTTTTTTGTTTCTCTTTAAAACTCGCATAAGT
>LSCM01000137.1 GCA_001577185.1 Cloacimonetes bacterium TCS62
TGAACCATTTTGCTCCTTTTTCAATGATGGATGGAATATTAGCCCAGGTCTCTACGTTATTCAGAACAGTTGGATGATCACGGTAGCCAGATTCTGAACTATGAACATATTTTGCTTTAGGTTCTCCAGCCAATCCGCTCATTGAGGTCATCAAAGCAGAGGATTCACCACAAACAAAAGCGCCAGCACCCCGATGAATGTGAATATTAAAACTAAACTTTGAATCAAAAATATTTTCACCCAACATTCCCTTTTCTCTTGCTTGTTTAATTGCAATTTCCAATCTTTCTAAAGCAAGTGGATATTCTTTTCGAATGTAGATAAATCCTTCTTCAGCTCCAAGAGCCAAACCGCCAATAGTCATACCTTCGATAATAGAATGTGGGTCTGCTTCCACTATACTTCTATCCATGAATGCACCGGGATCACCTTCATCAGCATTACAGATAACATAAGGTTCTTGTTCTTTAGAATCAGCAGCTTTTTTAACGCTTTCCCATTTAATACCAGCAGGAAAACCACCACCACCTCGTCCACGAATTCCAGATCGTATAATTTCTGAAATTATATCTGAAGATTTCATCTCCAATGCTTTTGCAAATGATTGATATCCACCGTGAGCGATTGCGTCATCGATACTTTCCGGATTGATGATACCTTTATTTTTTAGAGCGATCAATTCCTGTTTTGCAAAGAACTTTATGTCTTTCATTAATGGGATCGCTTGTTTTTCATTATCTTTGAAAAGTAGTTTTTCTACAGTTTTACCTTCTAGTAAACTTTCGATAATTTCAGAAATATTTTCATCTCCGACTTTTTGATAGAATATACCTTCCGGTTGGATAACCACTATCGGTCCTTTAGCACAGAATCCGTTACACCCAGTAGGTACCACAAGATAATCATTTTCTAAACCTCTTTTTTTGATCTCCTTATCAAACAGATCTTTTAAGGATAATGAACCAGCAGCAACGCAGCCAGTTCCGGCACAAACCATGATCGCAGCTTTATATTCTTTTTGCTTATTAAGTACTTCTTCTTGAATCTTCTTTAATTCTTTTAAATTCATTTTTCCCCTCCCTTATATTTTTTTATTAGTTTGGGGATGTCAGCAGTTTTAAATTCACCGTATAGATCTTCATCTATTGTTATCACCGGAGCAAGGCTGCAACAACCCAGGCAGCGAACACCTTCAAGTGTGAACATACCGTCAGTTGAAGTTTCTCCTGTTTTTACATTCAATTCCCTTTCAAAAGCATCTAATATTTTAGCAGCACCTTTTACGTGACATGCTGTTCCTCTACAAACCTGTATAATATGCTGACCTCTGGGTTCTAAACTAAAAGATTTGTAAAATGTTGCTATATGATATAATCGAGCTAGTGGTTTTGTTGTTTTTTTTGTGATAAGTTCAAGTGCTTCTCTGGGAATATATTTAAATTCATCTTGGATATCCTGCATCATTTCGATCACATAATCGGGATCAGAATTCCATTTATCAATTATTTTATTATACTTTTCCATTAGATAACTCCTTCTTCTGTTTGTCTTTCAGAGATCGTCCATTTAGGTCTTAAATTTGGAGTTTTTACTATGACAGCTTTGATGTTTTTCTTACGGAATACTGAACCAATTCCTCCACGTCCTGCTTGTTTGATTCTGGTAGCTTGTCTTCGCCAATCCCACCAAGAAAAGTTAAGACATCCGATGAGAACATTTTCAGAACCCTTACCAGCAGAAACAACAGAAATGTTATGTTTCTCTTCTTCAGTATCGGCATACATTTCTGTTAATTGCTCACTAACCATATGAGCATTGATCGCCTCCAGGGGAGCTTCTTCGATCGTAATTTGTTCATTTACAGCATCGATGAAAATTATAACATCTTTTTTTGCTAGACCTTGTATCTCCAGAGCATCCCATCCGGCAAATTTCAAAAGAGGACCAAAATGACCACCAACATTACTATCGATAACACTACCGGTAGTAGGGGAGATGGAAGTTACCAAAGATTTTCCGGAACCGGGGAATGAGCTTGTACCACAAAGTGGACCGTTGGCGATCACAATTTCATTCTCTTCACTATCCCATTTTGTATCATCTTTAATTCCGTTCCAAAGAAGCCAAAGTCCAAAACCTTTACCACCAATGAACAAGTCCTTCATCTGTTGGGTAACAGGTTTGCTTTTCATCTCACCATTAGAAATATTAATGTATAAAGTTTGCCCAGCATAGCCCTGCTCTACTTTTTTCATCTTAAAATCCATCTTTGCTAAGATCTTATGAGCTTTCTTCATTTGAGGGATATCATTCATATCTATCCTCCTGTTTCAGTTCCTCTATTGGAATTGTCATCTTGACCTCCGTTTTTTATTTATTTTGCAATCTACATTTTAAGTTGAAATTATGATGTCAAGCAGATTTTGAGCAAATTTGAGGTTATTTAAGATGTTGTTATACTAATAAAAACAAGCAGGTGAAAGCTCTCACCTGCTTGTTTTGCTTAAGTTAATTGAATATTATATATTAATTTCTTGACCTACAAACTCAGTTTAGTTCTATGTTTTAAGGAAAATATTTATTTTGGAGAAAAAATGAGAAACTTAGATCATACTTCTGAAATTCGCAAAATAGAGAAATTTATATATGAGCAAACGCTGGATTCCGGATTAGAAAAATTGCTTGTAGGATTATCCGGTGGGATCGATTCTGCAGTAACCGCGGCACTATGTGTGAAAGCAGTAGGAAAGAAGAACGTCATCGGTGTGATGATGCCCTATAAAAACAGTCATCCAGACAGCTTAAGCGACGCTAAGTTATTGGCAGAACAATTAGGTATAAATTATGAGATAATTGATATCTCTCCAATGGTTGATACTTATTTTAACGATCACGCTAAAGAGGCTTCTAGATTGCGTAGAGGAAATAGAATGGCTCGAGAGAGAATGTGTATACTCTATGATCTTTCTGCCAAGTATGATGCATTAGTCGCTGGTACTGGGAACAAATCTGAAATTATGACAGGCTATTGCACACAATATGGTGATAATGCCTGTGCTTTTGAGCCATTGGGACATATTTACAAAACTGAGGTTAAGAAGATGGCAAAAGTTTTGAAGATCCCCCCAAAGATAATCAAAAAAGCACCTACAGCAGATCTCTGGAAAGATCAAACAGATGAAACTGAAATGGGATTAAGCTATAAGATCTTGGATAATATCTTATATGGACTTTTGGAAGTTGGAGAAAGTAAGGAAGAACTCATAGATCAAGGTTTTAAAAATAATGTCGAATTGGTTTTGGATATGATCAAAAGATCAGCATTTAAAAGGCATATGCCGCCAATGATAGAGGAGTAAAAATTGAGTGTTTTAGACCTATTTAGAAGTGATAGATGTAAAATTTGTAAAAGTAGAAAAGGATATAGATTCTGTTTAAGGATTAGTAAAGATATCTGCTGGCAGGATTGCAATGAAAAGCGGATCGATATGAAATGCCCTGAGGAATGTGAATTCAGTCTAAAGGAAACTAAAGAATTGCAGCTGAAAGCAAAAGCGAATTCCATTGCTGAATACCAGGATCTATTAACTAAACAGATGGATAAATGGATTGAAGAGCCAATTCAATTATTTGATGATAAAACTCCAAAAGAGTTAGTACGCTCCCAGGAAGGTAAAACAAAATTAACTGAATTTATCTCACAATATAAAGTAAATTCTCTTGTACCCTTAAATCATTTAAAAGAAAAGCTTTATCTGAATGAACTTAAAGTAAAACCTCAAAAGGAGAATTATGAGGATGTCGCTACTAATTTTCTAAATGAGATAATTGCGCAAAATTGGGAAAAGGCTTTGGAACTTACAGTTTTTGAGCAAGAATCAAAAGATATAAGAGAGTTTTATTTAAATAAACTTTCCAAAGATAAAAAGATGTTAAGGATGACAGATCATTACATTATCTCATCAGCTTCAACCAAGGATAGGAAGCAGGCTTTAGTACATTTTGAGCTGAATTTTAAATTCGATCTTACACTTAGTTTGAAAGAGATCGAGGGTAGGTGGAAAGTTGTGAAAAGGATCTATGGAGATCCAGAGTTGTATAATGGAGAAAACAATGCAATTCAGCAGATAGCCGTTCTGCTTTCGAAGAACAAGATCTCTGAAGTTTATGAGCTTCTAAAAAAATATAGCAATATCTATGTAGATTCAGCAGATTTTCAATATTATTGGGGATTATATTATACTTTCAGCAAAGATCAAAAGCAAGCTAAGAAACATTTTTACAACTCAATGTTAC
>LSCM01000138.1 GCA_001577185.1 Cloacimonetes bacterium TCS62
CCACCTTGTAGATATTTTGCAAGCTGAGCATAATGTTTATCAAAATCATCTTTAACCTCGTAAATATTTGTAAAAACAGCATATTTAAAGGCACCTAAATTTTGAAAAAGCCCTTTTTGATGAATCTCTTTCGAATTGCGTATAAATTCAAGTCCTGATATTTCATTTTGAAAAATAACAAAATAATTTGCCTTGTTATGTAAATTCCAGGCAGGTCCAAGATTTATTTTGATCCATTCTACTTGTTCTCCCTTTTCTTTTGGGGTATTTGCCCAGTTTATCCAACCTGATGTTTGCTGGAATTTATTATTGTAAACTACCAGGGAATATTGCTCTTCAAATTGATTGCTATAAGCAAATACATTTTCATTCAGCTCACCATCCTCAGTGACAAAATCATACAAAATAAAATTCTCAACTTCAGAGAAAAGGTAACGTTTATTTAACAGCGGGAAGATCTCTCGATTATGTCTTTCGATCAGTTGTTTATCTTCATTTTCCTGCCATTTAGCTTTTTTGAACTCCATACCGTAGCGTTCTGTAAATCCTTCGACCTGTCCATGAGCGAACATTGGCAAACCAGGCATTGTGCTCATCATTATGCAAACCCCAAAATACTTATCGTCTTTACCAAATTGAGCAATAGCAGTATCTTCGTCAGGATTACTCATAAAATTAACAAAGCGTTTTAGAATTTGCGGGTTAAACTGCAGAATATTAAAGATCGATTTTCTATATTTTGCATTTTCTTCTTTTTTGAGCATGTTCATAAAAGCGCTGTTATAAACCCGATGCATTCCCAAAGTACGCACGAAATATCCTTCCATCATCCAAAATGCCTCTGCTAAGAGAAGCGTATCTGGTGCTTCTGTTGCTGCTCTATCAACTACCTCTCGCCAGAATTCATTAGGAAAAAATTTATTGAATTCCGCTTTGGACATTCCGTGTTCACTGCGAGTAGCTATATCGCCTCCACTACCCGGCTGCGGGAACCACAATCTTTGAACATGTTTTTTGGCTAAGGTCATAGCTGCATCAAAACGAATTATTGGAAATTTTTTAGCTATCCCTATAATTTTATCACTAACAGCTTTCCGAACCTCAGGGAGTAAATAATTCAATTGGGCAGTATCATTCCAAGGTGTACTTGTACCATCATTACCATGGTAAATATAACGTGTTCTTCCATTCTTTTTATATTGAAATACGACTGCTGCATCAGATCTTTCAAAGTAATGATCTTCAATTTTAATTTCAATTTCACCTTTTTGAGAAAGATCTTCACCAGAGAAAGTATAGGAAGGAAAAGGTAAATGATCTAACTGCAAAAACCACTCAGGATGTTCTACGATCCAGGTAGAATCTAATCCTGTATGGTTCGGTACCATATCACAACCTATGCGAATTCCAACTTGTAAGGCTTTACTTTTTAAAACTTCCATTGCTTCTTCACCGCCAAGCTCATCTGCAATTCTATAATCTTCCAAAGAGTAAGCAGACGCGATCGCATCCCTATCTCCATTTAGTTCTTTAATTCTTTTTGAAGCTGCACTTCTCTGCCAAATTCCGATCAACCAAATGCCTGTAATACCCCTACTTACTTGTAGCTCTAATTCCTGCATTGGAATCTGATCCAATTTCTTGATCTCTTTTTTATATTTTTTACTGAGCTGATCTAACCAAACATAGGTGCTTTTTGCTATTAATACTAAGTGTGGCATCCAATCTTTGTCTTTGGTGAATTTTTCATATTCTTCATTTTTGAATTGATGAATTTGGGTTGGGCCTGGTCCAGTAAAATGTGGTTTATTCTCCTCTCTCAATAGATCTATACCTTGCAATAGATCTAGCATCTCATTATCCAGTATATCCTTCCAATTCACTTTTATAAAGTTCAATTGGTCATAGATGGAATCTGGGAACTTTAGCATAGGTTCCAGTAAAAAGCTAATTAGATCTTTTTTATTTTTAACCGCAGGTTGGTTTTTAAAGAATTTCTTTAAAAGATCAATGTGATCAGGATATACACTGCTATCTTTAAGAATTACATCATCAAAAAGCTCCTGTAGTTTTACAATACTGGGATTCTGATTAATTAGCCAGATCAATAAAGTTTCAATCAAAAATTCATTGCTTGAAGTATTTACGAAACTATCACGATAACGCTTATCCAAATCATCTAGCTCAGACTGCCCATACCTATCGACAAGGACAGTTTTAACTTTTGAGATTATCTTTGGTGAGATCTCATCATTATATTTATTTATCACTTTTTTTATCAATCCAGATAAGATCAATACTGCATTCAATTCACCTGGAGTGATAGTTTTGGCAGCATTAAAAATGATATCTTTACCCTCATTTAATCTTCGGGCAAATTCTCGCAGCTCTATTTGATCACCAAAAGTTAGCTTACCGTCCTTAGAAATGTACTCCTCTTCGACTTTAAAATGATCTCTTGCTTTTTTTAGTAATGGAACACCGAAAATATCACTCATTTTTCAACCTCAAATCATATCTAATAAATATTATTTACTCTTCTCAAAGGTTTACACAATCTAAAGATACCACTTAACAAGTTCATAATATTCGACTATATTCGACTGAACAGGACGAATCCTAATATTAAAACTTTGTTTTCCTGCACAAATTACCTTAAATTTTCCATCAAAGCTCGCAAATTTATTTTCTGTTTTGATGTAGTTCAATTTATGGATCTTATATTCATTTTTACGGATTTTGTTAAATAGTTCTACTTGCAGCATTTCAGCATTTATACCGTCAATATCTAGCTTGACATTCACATCGATTTCGTCACCACTTGTAATCTCGCTAGAATCTTGAATATTTATTTTAACATCTTCAAATTTTACATTTTGCCAATGTTTATTTAGTTTAGATTTTGTTTCCTTTAATTCTTTAAGATATTTATAATCTTTAGTCGATATCTTAGAAACTTCTTTCCAACAAGGCAAATAAAATTTATCTATGTATTTTCTAAGCATTCTATGAATATTGAATCCCATACCAACATCATATATAGATTGCTTCATCATAGCAATCCAGGTTGAAGGTATACGATTTCTATCCCGATCATAATAGGTTGGAATAATGAGATTTTCAAGATTATCATAAAGTTCATTTGCATCTAAAGTGTCTCTAATCTGCGGATCCGATTGATTATCTCCGGCTGTTATACACCATCCATTTTTTTTGTTGTAACATTCCGGCCACCATCCGTCTAAGATACTTAAATTCATCACACCGTTCATTCCCGCTTTCATTCCGGAAGTTCCACTTGCTTCTTTTGGCTTTATTGGATTATTTAGCCAAACATCAACCCCTTGAACAATATGACGAGCTACGTTCATATTGTAATCTTCAATGAACACAAAACTATTTTCAATCTGGTTCTCCCTAGCAAAATCTCTGATCTCTTTGATCATCGCTTTGCCAAATTCATCTGCTGGATGTGCTTTTCCTGCAAAAACAAACTGAACCGATCGTTTTTTATCGCGTACCATTTTTAATAATCGCTCTTTATCTTTTAAAATCAGATTTGCCCTTTTATAGGTAGCAAATCTTCTGGCAAAACC
This sequence comes from Cloacimonetes bacterium TCS62, assembly GCA_001577185.1. GTDB lineage: Bacteria > Cloacimonadota > Cloacimonadia > Cloacimonadales > TCS61 > TCS61. Next base: position 3,597 of record LSCM01000138.1, read on the forward strand.
TATAATTAATTTATCAGGTGATAGGATCTTTTTTACTTTATCGGTAGCAGAAAATTCTGAAGTATTGTACATTATACTATTTCGTAGTCTCTTTCTAATAAAAGTGATCATCTGCTGCTTACGTTGTTGATGCGCTTCCCAGATCTCAATTTCAGGAATAGCAAGAATATTTTTCCAAATGGGTCGCTGATCAGCATTATGAACATAATCTAAACCTATGTATCTATCAAATAGTCGTGCCATCTGTCTGCTTAACCAACTGGAGATATGCACGCCATTAGTTATTGCTTTTATTGGCATCTCATCTTCATAGATCAGAGGATAGATCGAATGCCACATCTCTTTAGATACAGAGCTATGCAGTTTAGAAACACCATTTATGTGCTGTGCAAATTTTATCGCAAGTACTGATAATGAAAACTCTTTACTGTCATCTATTTTTGCATATTGTGCAAATTGTTCAAAGCTCATATTTATCGCTTTTATCTCATCGGAAAGATAACGCTCTACTAAATTCAACTCGAAGGTTTCATTTCCTGCAGGAACAGGTGTGTGAGTAGTAAAAACTGTACTTAACCGAATCGATTCTCGGGCTTCTTCAAATGATAA
>LSCM01000139.1 GCA_001577185.1 Cloacimonetes bacterium TCS62
AGCTGAATAAGTTCCCAACTCCATATCTTCCGTTGTGAAGTAGAGATCGATCTTTTGCTGTTCTCCAGCTTCTAAACATCCTGAAGTAATATTAGTAGAAAGCCAAATCACAGGTGAATCTATAATTTCAAATCTTTCAGATGTTCTTTGTATATCGTTTGAAGCACTAATTCTAATGTAGCATTCATCAGCGGGAGGACCTGGTACAATGAATTCGAAAAAACCATTATTATCAATGTTTTCAGCAAGTAAATTCCAGGTAAATTTATTATCAGTTGAAATTTCCAGATCAATTTTATTAATTCCACCTAAATTTTGCCAACGAATAGTATCTTTTTGGTTATATAAAAGGATCGATTCTGAATTTGGATATTGAATATTTAAAGCACTTATTTGAAAAGTACTGTCTGATACATCAAAAAAATTATCATCCAATGTGCTAACTTTAAACTTACAATCATCAGAAAGTGGTCCAAGGACATCGTAATGGTAATTACCAGAATTCTGTGCATTTTCCTCAATGATATTCCATGAAGCTCCAACATCACGAGAAATACTAATTTTTACCGAATCGACTGTTCCATAAGAATCCCAGATCAAACTATCTGGTGTACCTGGAACTAGTATTTCTCCGCCATTTGGATATCTAATCCAAAAATATTTATCAGTACTAGGATTTATTGTAATAGAACCATTTACAAAATGAGGTGGAGATCCTGATTCATCTCCATCAATTTGCCAATTAATATTTACAGGTGATACAAGACTTTCTTCAATAGTTACATAAACTTCAAAAGGTTGCGTGCTTCCGGTAAATGTTGTCGTTCCATCGTAGCCCCAGGTTACTTCTATCCCGTTTCCTGTTTCCCCATTATACTCTAGATTTTCAAGATCGGTAGCCCCATTAATATGAAATCCCTCAGGAAAATCTAAAGTTACACCTTCAACTGCCTCATTATCTGGCGAATTATGGAGAATGTAGAAAAGAAGATTATAAGGTTGAATTGGAACATAATTTCCTGAAGTATATATTATTTGATCGTTCTCGATATTTCTGGAAGATTTACCTAACGAAAAGTGAGAAATATTAATATCATAATCAAGTTGCATTTTGTTCTCATTTGAATTAGTAATATAAAACTCAGATCGCAAAGTAGAATCTTGCAAAATGGATACAGAGATCTCTTTTGGATCGCAACTTAAAAATGGGATTGAATTACCTTCTGTTAAAGTAAAGAGTATAGCTGTTTCATCTTTAATTATATGACTTGTAGGATTATATATATTGGAAAAAGTTAGGACTAAACCTTCATTTTGTGATTTGTTTTCAATTCCTATAGTAGAATAGTTATCTTCTTGATCAATATTCTCAATTTCTTTATATTGAAATAATATCTCGCCATCATTAGTTGCAGTTGGATAATGCTCTTCATCAAAAAGTATTATTTGAAAAGTCTCAATAGCGTTTGTATCATACACGTTGTTCCATTCTGACCATTCAATAATAAATTTGTGTTCACTCTGATCAAAATAAGTAAAGATCTTTCCATTTTCCAAATCATCCCAAAAAGGAGCTAGCATAGCAGAAACGCCGCTACCAGATGGGATATTTTTGTTTCGGTGAAAAATATTTTCTGTATTTCCAAATGCTGCATAACCTTCTGAACATATAGAAATATCATGATAAAAATTTCCAAAATATCTGAATTGGAAAGGTAGATTTATAGTTCCAATATAACCATCAACTGTTGAATGATCTGGGATTAATTCTATACCCTGCCCACCATATTCCGGATCGATCTCTATCCAGTCATATTCTGGCGCAACAAAATTTCCTTCATCATCAGACTCGATAGCATAGTACCCATAATCTCCAAAAGTTACACTTGTAGAATCTATCAAACCGATTGGAACTTCAAAAAATATCGTGTCTAACAAAGTTGTAGAATTAGATATCTGTAATTGAAATGATGCAGTTTCTCCTGAAATAACATTTTCTGGTTTAATTTGATAAGTTCCGGTTAATGACTCATTGATAGGTATATTTCCATAAACCGCAGTTGACTGTAAAACTTCAGCTTTATCATTCATACACGATAATTCAGCAGTAAACGCCTCTGTATTGTTATCACCTATATTGTTAAGATCAATCTCTATATTACAGATCTCTTTTTGAATGAGAGAATTGGAACTATTATTTACAGAAAATTCAGAAATGAATAACTCGGGTGATATCAATTCCGATCTTAGTAAAAATTCAAATTCTTCATCACTGGATGTCACATTAAGAAAAACATCTACTGGTCTTTCATTATCCCATTTATCTGAAATGTTCATGCTAAAACTATGCGAAATATCATCTCCAATCGATAAATGAGGTAACATTAAAGGATCATCTAAAAAAGTCAGATAGTTATTAGTACTTGTTGGAAATATTGATATTTCTGCAAAATTTTCTATTCCTAAATTACCTAGTGTAAAGTTCAAGTTGCAATTTGTTCCAGAAATGAGCTCATTGCTAAAAGCAAGTTCTTCTAAATTTAAAATACTATTTTCTTGAATTGTCAAATTTTTTGTAAGTGGTAAATAGCCATATTTTGAAGCAGTTATGGAATAAGAGCCTTGTGGTAAATCGATGGGAATCGTAAGAATACCGTTATCATCAGTTAGCCCAAATGCTATCAAACTATCTGAATTGGTTAATGCAATTCGAAAATCAGACTTATCGGAAGATGGCAGGTTAATATTGATCTCTACAAAATTATCTACAGTTGATAGTGTATCCTCAAAACTAAAGTTCACTTCTTTCGGAGTATCCGTCCAAACTGAAAGCCCTGGATCTCCTAATAAATTGTAAACATAAAAATAAAATTGATCAGAATCTGTAGCACCGCCCCAACCATGTCCATTAGGATAATTGTCATAGAGTTCCATTTTCCCGCGGAGTAACATTTCTCCGCCTTTAAATAATCCTTCTTGTGTAATTCCTTGATATATACCCATAGCATTAGTATTGTTAAACCAAGTTTTTGTATCATATTCACTAGGGCCGATAAATCCAATCGCTCCTTTAGGAACAGAAGGTGAGCCAGCAGATAGCCATTTTTCACCAAAGCAAGTTGCAAATTGTTCCGAAGCAAAATCTCCACCACCACATGTCATACTATGGATTATCGGTAACATATAACCATTATTAAGCTCCGGAATATTATTTAACATGAACATTGGACCGATTACGCCACCCCATGAATCTGCGGAACCTGTTCCTCGGTAACATAGTAAAGAATGTCCAGTATTGATCTCATTTCGAAGTAAAGAATATCCATATTGCCAAGGTGCTATAAATGTATCCACTTTTGCATATTCAAAATCTAGAAGTTTATCACGGATTTCAAGCAAGGTCTCCCGTTGTGAATATCCGTTCCATTCATTTACAAATCCCACCATCAAACCACTATCAAACCAATCAACATCCAGATAAGGCTCACTTTCATATTTTATTATCTTAGAGATAACCGTCATAAGTTCCATATTTGTTTGAACAGATAGTCGACCGATAAAAATATCCGGAAAATAATCATCTCCATCTAGCAATGTATAAGAATGATCTGTAACACACCAGGGATGAAGATAACCTTCGACATAATTTGAAGGACACTGGATGTTACCACTAACATCACCGACTAATACAACGAATTCTGGTGGTTGTTCCCAATTATCATAAGCATATTGCAGATAGTTTTGGATATCTTGAGCTGAATTTCCAATTTCTGATAGAGTTGCCAGCTTAGTTTTGTAACCAAGTTTTTCTTTCCAGCGCATTAAAGGTTGCAAAATACTTGAACAACTAGAGGGAGCTATGAAGAGATATTGACCAATTCCGGAACTCGCTGGATTGATAAGACCTTGAACCTTATTATCGAGTAATTTGTGCATATTGGATGTTTTGATATCTCTAAGTAATGGATTGCGATTATCGTTTTTATTTAACTTGAATTTATGATCAATATTTTTGTGAATTCTTAACTTATTTTCAACTGGATTATATTGAACTGGTGTAATTGCAATTTGCGTAAATCTGTTACCACGCATAATTACAGGTTTACTAACAGTTACTAAATCTTCTGGGATCCATCTGTTTTGTGA
>LSCM01000014.1 GCA_001577185.1 Cloacimonetes bacterium TCS62
TACTTTTAGTGTTTATAATTTTTAGCCATCAGGGAACATAAATTTTGACCTTATAGTAAGCAGTAAATCACGAAATCTGATCAAATAGAGATTAATTAAGAACTTTCATTTATGATTTTCTAAAAAACTCATAATTATAATAAAATACTTGCTTAATAATATAATTTGAAAAATTTGACAATAAATTATTTAGTTAAATATAAGGGAGAAAATATGGGTTTAAAAACATTTCCAGGTGGTGTTCATCCCAGTGACTTGAAGCATCATTCAAAGGATAGTGCAATTGAAGAAATCCCCTTACCAGAAAAAGTAGTTATTCCGCTTTCACAACATATAGGTTCACCTTCGAAGCCTATAGTTAAAAAAGGTGATGAAGTAATTACGGGACAGAAAATAGCCGAAGCGGGTGGATTTGTTTCTATTCCTATGCATGCATCCATTACAGGAAAAATAACAAAAATTGGTAAATTCAATCATCCAAATGGTGCTATGGGAAATGCAATTGAAATAACTAAAAATGAAGAAGAAAAATGGATTCCACTAATAGATGAAAAAAAATTTCTAGAGCTTTCCGCAGAGCAGATCAAAAAACGAATTAGTGAGGCTGGCATCTGCGGGATGGGTGGAGCTGGATTCCCAACACATGTAAAACTATCCCCTCCCAAAGAAAAACCTATCGATACTGTAATCTTGAATGGAGTTGAATGTGAACCCTATCTTACAGCAGATTATCGGTTGATGAAAGAGAAAGCTGATGAAATAATTTCCGGTCTGAAATTGATCATGAAAACTGTTTCAGCTCAAAATGGGATCATTGGAATCGAGGCGAACAAACCAGATATAATAAAACACTTCAAACAAAAACTAAAAAATAATAAGCAATTGCGCGTTATTGGTTTGAAACTAAAATACCCACAAGGTGCAGAAAAGCAATTGATCTACGCAGCTACAAAACGCAAAGTCCCGAATAAAAGCGGATTACCAATGGATGTAAATGTGGTAGTTCAGAACGTTGGGACTTCATTAGCAGTTTACGAAGCAGTTCGGTTCAAAAAACCATTAATTGAACGCGTTATTACAATTAGTGGAAAAATCGTAAAAAAACCTAAAAATATTAAAGCAAGAATTGGAACAAAATTCTCGACCTTATTAGAACATTGCGATAATACATCTGAAGATATTCATAAAATTGTTTCCGGGGGACCAATGATGGGATTCGCAATTTCATCATTAGAAACTCCTATGGCAAAAACTAGTTCCGGACTTCTGCTTTTTGGTACAGAAGATGCCCGTTTAGAAAAAGAAGATATTTGCTTACGATGTGGACGTTGCGTAGATGTCTGTCCCATGAATCTAGTACCAAGTTTAATTGCACATAATGTGAAGCATGAAGATTGGGATATGGCTGATAAATATGGTGTAATGGACTGCATGAAGTGTGGTAGTTGTGCTTATGTTTGTCCTTCTCATATCAAGCTTATACAATGGATAGATATTGGGAAGATAAAGATCAATGAAATTAAAAATAAATAAATTGGAGGATTTATGAATGATGTTTTTGCTGTTTCGGCAGCTCCACATTTGAAACAGAAAATATCAGTAAGATCTGTTATGTGGCAGGTTGTAATAGCTTTGTTACCTGCCTTATTAGTTGGAATTTTCTTTTTTGGAATACAATCATTACTTTTGACTTTATATTCTGTGGTTGCAGCTGTTTTAACAGAAGCAGGAATTCAAAAAATGAGAAAAATTCCGATTACTGTAGATGACGGTAGCGCTGTGGTAACTGGGATACTCATCGCATTTAATATAAATGTTGCTTCTCCCTGGTGGTTACCTGTGATAGGAGCTATTTTTGCTATTGCAGTAGGTAAACAGATTTTTGGTGGTTTGGGTTTCAATATTTTTAATCCTGCTCTACTTGGAAGAGCTTTTCTGGTAGCTTCTTGGCCCACTTTAACAACTGCCGGGTGGACAAGAACACAACCTTTATGGAACGCTTTTCAGTCCTCCATAAATGGTTTGAAGAATTTACCTGCTGATGTTCCGGATGTAGTAACCTCAGCTACTCCATTGAGTGTGGTAAAAGCACTAAGAGATACAACTCAAATAAGCCGTGATATGGCTGAGACTGTTATGAATAATCTCACAAGTTTCAATACTATCAGAGATATGTTCTGGGGCAATATCGGAGGCGTTATTGGTGAAGTTTCTGCAGTCGCTTTACTGATCGGTGCTGCCTATCTTGCTTATAAACATATTATCGAGTGGAGAATTCCTATAAGTTATATTGGAACTGTTTTTATCCTCACCTTTATTTTTGGTGGAATAAACGGAATTTTTTCAGCTTCCATTTTACTTCCGGTTGTACATATTTTCTCCGGTGGTCTCATCTTAGGAGCTTTCTTTATGGCGACCGATATGGTCACATCTCCTGTAACCAAAGCTGGTAGAATATATTTTGGAATCGGATGTGGATTGATCACGGTTGTAATTAGATTGGTTGGTGGTTATCCAGAAGGTGTATCATACTCCATCTTATTAATGAACATGGCAGTTCCGTTGCTGGATAAATATACTACCCCTAAGATATTTGGAATGGTTGAAAATAATTAGAGAATAATTTAATTTTGAATAAGGAGTATAAATGAAATATTATGTAAGACTTGGCTTAGTACTGCTAATGATCACTGCAATTGCTAGTGGAATCTTAGCTTATATCAATAGTTTTACAAAACCTCTTATTGAAGAAAATCGTAATAGACAAAAAGAAAAAGCCAGAATAGAAGTATTATCGGAAGCTACTAAGTTCGATAGCATCTTTACCATAAATAATGAAACTGTCTACTGCGGAAAGGACAAGGAAGGAAATATCGTCGGTTATACATTCATAGCCTCAATGTATGGATACAGCAGCGATGTAAAAACTATGGTAGGAATTTCTTCCAATTATCAAATAAATAAAATCAAGATAATAGACCAAAAAGAGACTCCAGGTCTAGGAGCAAATTGCATTAATCCGGATTTTCAAACACAATTTAATAAACTTGGTTCAAGTGAGATGATGGTTGATAAAGATGGTGGTGAGATTGCAAGTATTACAGGTGCGACTATAACAAGTCGCGCAGTTACAAATTCGATAAAAACCGGTATACTATCCTTAAAGAAACGCTTTGAAAAATCTAATACTGCCAAGGAGGTTACAAAATGACATTGATCAAAGAATTTACAAAAGGACTGATCAAAGAAAATCCAGTCTTTGTAATGGCTTTAGGATTATGTCCAACCCTTGCTGTAACTACATCAGTCGAAAATGCTATTGGAATGGGATTAGCTGCTACTTTTGTTTTAGTATCATCTAATATTATTATTTCACTTATAAAAAATTTAATTCCAAACAAGATTCGGATACCTGCTTACATCGTAGTTATTGCATCTTTTGTAACAATAGTAGATATGGTGATGGAAGCATATCTACCAGCATTGCATAAAAACTTGGGCCTGTTCATACCACTAATAGTTGTAAATTGTATAATTTTAGGCAGAGCAGAAGCTTTTGCAGGCAAGAATAAATTACTACCATCGATATTTGATGGATTCGGAATGGGATTCGGTTTCACACTTGCCTTAATTATCATTGGTGCTATTAGAGAATTATTGGGAGTTGGAGAGCTGTTGGGCTTCAGTATCATGCCGGCATCTTACAAGCCTATGCTCGTTGCGATCTTAGCTCCAGGAGCCTTTCTTGTTATGGGACTTTTAATGGGTCTGATGAATTTAAAGAAAAAAGATTAACAAAATGATAGAACTGGAAATTAATAATTAGGAGAAATAGATGGATTTTTTAACACAAATATTTGCTTTGGCGATTGCTGCTATATTTGTCCAAAACTTTGTTTTAGCAAGATTTTTAGGACTTTGCCCTTACATCGGAGTTTCTAAAAAGTTGGATTCTGCTTTGGGTATGGGAATGGCAGTAATTTTTGTGATGACTATGGCTTCGACATTTACATGGCTTATACATAATTATTTGCTTGTACCTTTAAATATTGAGTTTTTACAAACTATCGCGTTTATTCTAACGATTGCATCACTTGTTCAATTAGTAGAAATGGTAATTCAGAAAATGGCTCCTGCGTTATATAAAGCTTTGGGTGTATTCTTACCTTTAATTACAACTAATTGTGCAGTCTTAGGTGTAGCAATATTAAATATTAATGAGGAGTATAGTTTCATATTTTCCATTCTAAATGGGCTTTTTGCAGGATTAGGATTCACTTTAGTCTTGGTTCTTATGGCTGGGATACGAGAACGCTTAGAACGTGCTGAGCTACCAAAGAGCATGAAAGGTATGCCAATTGCTATGATCGTTGCCGGTTGTATGGCTCTTGCTTTTCTTGGTTTTTCTGGTCTGAAATTTTAGGAGGTTTTAATGTTATTATATTCAATGATCACTTTAGGAGCTCTTGGATTGATATATGGTCTTGGTCTAGCATTTGCCTCAAGAAAGTTTCATGTAAAGATCGATCCAAAAATCGAAAAAATAAATAAAATTCTACCTGGTGTAAATTGTGGTGCTTGTGGTTATCCGGGATGCTCTGCTTATGCTGAAGCAGTTGTGTCTAAAGATGAGGAGATTAATCTTTGTGCTCCTGGTGGGAATGATGTCGTAAAACATATTTCTGAAATATTAGGAATTAAAGCAACTGCCTCAGAAAGAAAAATTGCTGTGATCCATTGTCAAAGCGGAGGAAAAGATAATACATTTTTACGTTACGAATATCAGGGAATATCTACATGTAAAGCTGCTATTTTAGTCTCCGGAGGTCCAAATTTTTGCAATTATGGTTGTGTCTTCCAATATGATTGTGTTAAAGCTTGTAATTTTGATGCTATGCTGATCGATGACAATGGAATGATCCAAATTGATAAGGATAAATGTACTGGGTGTGGTGCATGTGCAAAGGCATGTCCAAGAAATCTTATAGAGTTGGTTTCCGAAAAGAAACGAGTTCATATTTTATGCTCTTCACATGATAAAGGTGCAGAATCAAGAAAGCGTTGTGGTAACAAAACAGCATGTATTGGATGTTCAATTTGTGAAAAAAAATGTCCAAAAGATGCAATCGAGATGGTGGATAATTTAGCTGTGATTAATTATGATAAATGCATCAATTGCGGTATTTGTGCAGATAATTGTCCCACTAATGCTATCTTTGATCCACTAAAAGAAGTACGTGCAAAAAAGAAAGCAGAAGCAAAGAAAAAAGCTGCCGCAGCTAAAAAGCAAGCTGAGCAAAAGAGTTGATACAAAATGGGTTTTATTGATAATTTTAAGGAAAAATATTTTAGACGAAAAGGTCAAAAGCTGCTTACAAAGGGTAAAATAGAAAAGGCTTATACCTATTTTCGAAAAGCTTTATTACTCAAAAATTCTGCAGAAAACGTCTTTAACTTATCTGTTACTTTGATGTCTTTGGGAAACTATGCAGAAGCAGAGAAGTTTTTATCAAAAATTAAAGAACAATATCCGGAAAATACTCTCAATACTTTATCATTAGCAGAATGCATGATAATGCAAAAGAAATGGGACAAAGCAATTCAATTATATCAGAAGATTCTTAAGAAAGATCCCGATAATCCAAGTTTTAAAAAATATTTAAAAATAGCTCAGGATCCTGTTTTTAGGGAAAAATACGTGAAATCCAAGGAGTTATTCAATAAAGCTACTTTAGCTTTAAAACAAAAAAATGATGAAAAAGCTCTCAAGCATCTGTTAGATGCAAATGAATACTTTCCGAATGAACCCCATGTTTTACATAACATCGGTTCAATTTATTTTTTAAAAAAGAGATACAAAAAGGCTTATAAATATATTTTACAAGCATATGAATTAAAGAAGAATAATCCGAAATTTAAGGAAAGTCTAAAAAAAGTTAAGAATAAACTGTAATTTTGGTGATAAGACAAACATTGACAAAATCTAATTACATAAAATAATAAATCAGTTAGAAAATTAGGAGATGAAAATGAAGAAAATTAAATTTATTATTCTGTTTGTTTTCTTAATAACCTTATTACAAGCTAATATTTTAATCGACCTTTATCATTATAATTATGGTATAATAGATCGCACCGTTCTTGTATTCGATTCCAAACCAGAATATTCGATTTTCAAAAGAGATGATGTTATCCAATTAAATATTGAAAAATGTAAAAAGAATATTACTCTTAATAATTCCCAAATTAAAAATAATAATACAATCAATGGTTTTCAATTCAAGTCAACCAAGACTGATGTTATTGTTTTAATAATGATAAATACAGCAATTCAAAACTTAAATAAATATAAATACGATTTTGATCTTACCAGTATAAAAGGTTCTGTTTATAAATTAGTTCTTGATATATTTTCTACAAAGAATCCGCAAACAAATTCAGAAATTCAAAGTTTTGTAAATTTTTACGACGCTACCGGTAGAAAAAATAAAGCTGATGAATATCGTTATTTGCTAAAACATGGAAAACTAAAATCAGCTATCGATGTGACGAAAGTATCCAAAACAAAAGATGCTGCAGCTCAGCAAAGAAATGCAGGCGCAACTACAGCTCAACAAAAAAAAGAAAAAGAAAATTTATCATTCCTACAAAAAATATTTTCACGGTTTGATAATACAAATCTATTGTTGTTTACCTCAATATTTGTAGGTGTAATTGCCTTAACTCTGTTAATTATAATGATCATAAATTTATCTCGAAAGAAAGCTACATCTCAAGAAGTTAGTTTTGATGAAAAATTTAGGAATATGAACGATTTCGGGGATAAAGATTTCCAGAAAGAAATGATTGCAAAACTTATTGCTGATGATTGGGGTAAAAAAGAAATTGCTCATGAATTGAATCTCACTAATGAAAGAATAAATGAGCTTACATAATCATTAGTAAAAATTTATCCTATTGATAACATAAAATCCGTAGATACGGATTTTTTTTATGTGAATGAGCAAGTTTAGAAAAAATAAATTAATGAGGTGACTAAATGGAAATTGCCATTATAGGTTTTGGTGCTGCGGCTATCGGCTTTATCGAAAAAATCAAAGATTCTGACCACAAAATCCACATATACGAAAAAAGCAAAGATGTTTATTCCTCTAGTATTTCAGGTATTCGAGCTGATGGAAAATTATTTGTTTCCAAGAAAATGGGAGGAAATATAGATGTAGATATAAATCTACAGAAGCAATTAGTAGATTTCTATATCAACCAAACAGAAGATGGCAAATACGAAAAGGGAAGTTCATTTGCTGACGAGCAATATTATAAAATTTTTTACGAGCAAGGATTCTTACCAATTCTTTCAGATTTTTATCATCTGGGAACTGATCAGTTAAAGAAAATCTTATACAATATTTATGAAGATTTCCAAAGCAGAAAAAATATTCATTTTCACTTTAATTCGAAGATCGAAAATATCGAACCTATAGCTGGAAAAGTCATTTTGAATAATGATGAAACTTATGATAAAGTTATAGTAAGTGTTGGAAGAAGTGGTCATAAACTTGTTAAATCAATTATAAAGAAATTTCCTAAACTAATCTTAGATAACACTAAAGTAGATATCGGTGTTCGTTTTGAATTACCTAACCATATTGTTGAAGACCTTAATGATAAAATGTATGAATTCAAAATAAAATACAAATCAAAAACAGGATATATGGTGAGAACTTTCTGTAATAATCCAAGCGGCTTTGTTGTTACGGAAAACTACGGTGATTTTGCAACTGTTAATGGCCATTCAAAACTGAAAGACAAATCTAAGAATACAAACTTTGCAATTTTAACTACTGTAAAATTCACCGAACCGTTTGATGATCCAATCGGTTACGGCTCGCATATTGCACACCTTACTAATATTCTTGCTGGCGAGAATAAAGTCATTTTACAAACTTATTATAATTTTAAAAATTCCAAGAGAACGAAACATCTATATCGAGTTGAACCGACATTAGATGATAATAAATATATCTTGGGAGATATTAACCTTGCTTTTCCACGCAGAATTGCAGAAAGCATCGTAGATTTCATTGAAAATTTAGATAAAATTGTGCCGGGTATAGCTAATGAAGATAATCTTCTTTATGCTCCAGAAATTAAATTTTATTCTAATATTCTTAACAATGAAGAGTTTGAAAATTTGACATTTATCGGAGATTGTTCCGGTGCTACAAGATCAATAATTTACGCGACAGCTCACGGTTGGATCACTGCTGAGGATATTTTGAAACAATAACTTTCATAAGTTTTTGCTCTAGTAGAAGTTTAAGTGAATCTTAAGATTTAAAAAAAAATTAAAAAAAGTTTAAACAAAAAGAAAGCCACCTGTAAACCAGATGGCTTTTGTTAAACATCTTGTAACTCCTTTAAGAGCAGCATTTTTTTATGTCGATTATTCTGTCATTAACTTTTAACTGATAAAAATATATACTACTTGTTACAGGTATATTATTTTCATCTTTTCCGTTCCACTGTATGGAATGCTGTCCAGCTGGTATTTCATCTTTTACAAACCTTTTAACCAATTGTCCTTTGATATTATATATATCGACAACTACGGGTGATATTTCGCGAACAGAATAAAAGATCGTCGTTGAAGGACTACGTCCGGCCCCGGCAGCTGCCGGGTTAAAAGGATTAGGATAATTCTGGCCCAGATATACTTTACATTCAGCTAAGTCATTAGTTTCTACTAAAGGTTCAAGAAGAAAATTTTGCGTGATCGCATTATCCTCGATCTCAATATTATTTACATTCTGAGTGACATATCCATTCATCCAACAGCTAGCATCATATGTTTCATTTGGAAGATCAATATAATAGTAACCATTCATATCGGCTTGAATTTCGGCCCAATATGTAGGAGAATTAACATTAATATTAGCATAAGGAATAGGATCGGACGTAAATGAATCATACACATATCCTTCTAAGGATCCATTAAATATCACCGGTTTTAATTCGATATTTAACTCTACTATTCCGTTATTTATCGTAACTTCATCATAATAAGAGAGATAATTTTGATGGTTCGTATTTACATCAGTTCATGTAGCAGTTCTGTTCGATCTGCTGAGCATTTGAAGCGCCATCTTATAACTTCCTATATGGCAAATAATTACGACACTGCAATCTCGAAACTTTTATTATTACAAGTAATTGCAGAGATACAAAGCTCTAAGTTACTATTTTATGGTGTGAATTATTTTGATACTATGAGATAATCCCAAAATTATATCTGCAATATTATAGAACCTTAATGGATATTATATTACTTTAGAAAATTTTTAGCCTAAGGTGATATTTATCCTGTTTATTTTTCTATCACGGATTTTTTTAACTATGTCACCTTCTAACACATTTTTCTTATAAATGGTTGAAACACCACTGGAATCGATAACTTCGTATGAGATCGGGGAAACTGCTTTCTTGCCAAAAGTATCTGCTGATTTTGGATTTTGATAAGAAATAATTATACTTCCCAAAAACATAAAGCTAAAACTATTTTCCGGAAATGTAACTTTCTGCCATTTACCATCGATCAAAAATCTGTGATCCTGTGCCTCTTTTGCAAACAACCAACCGGGAATTGCAGGTTTAAGATTTAGTCGTAATTCACCATTTTCTTTCATGCTAAACGGTTTGGGACCAACAGTCATTAGAAGCAAAATGTGAATGAATTCAGCTGTAGCTCCGCTTAATCTTGCTACAAACCCATTCCCATGAATAGAAGGATCTGGATTGGCACTGCTAACAATAAACGAAGAATTTTCCAGAATACTTCTTCCGTATATTTCCGGCTTAAAGAATGGTACAAAGATGTTTTTAAAATCGCAATAAAATTCTTTGTAGAGACCATTACGTAAGATTTCCAGCATATATTTATATTCCATATGCAACCATATCGATTCATTTTCGAACCAACCTGGGGAAAAGGTCCTAGCTCGTCCGATCTCGTGTGGTTGGTCTTTCAGAGATTCGTTGACTTTATACATCCCAAGTTCTTTGTCGAAGAGAGCACTGTTCCTTATATTTTTTACCAGTTCTTTTGCTTTTTCTTTCTCTGGTTTGCAGCGCAAATAATGCACAGGACCTTCCAGAAACAGTGGTAAATGTTTTTGCCTGAATTTTTTTGCCTGGAAACAGTGCAAACCTTTGGAATTCAATTTCACTACCTTTTCACCTGCAGAAGTTTCACATTCGATCTCCGTATAATCTGTTACTTCATTTATGAAGTATGTGGAGATCACCTTATTTTCTTTACCCCAGGCTCTTTCGAGACCTTTATCTATTTTGTTCAAACACAAACTAAGGAAATCTTTTAATTTTTTTAAAGAGAGTTTCACCTCTTTTCCGCTGATTCCAAACCTAGTCATTTCACGATAAGATTCTTTGGCGGTAGTTACTTTATCCCAGAACTCGAATAAGGATAGTTCGGCTTGCAGAGCATCGAACAGGGTTTGCATTAATGTTGCCAGCTCATCGAAAATTAACCACTCTTTTTCATTGAGATTTAATCGGTTAAATGCATCCATAAGAAAGAGAATGTGTCTTTTAACTTCGAGGGTTTCGTTTAAACTGGACCCGAATAGACCAGGTAAACCGTTGAGTGCATCGTACCAGTTTGGCTTATCGGCTTCCATCTCGATACCCACACCCTTTGGATCTAAAGAAGCCATTTTATTTGCGATCAAACAGATAAATGTATTGATCAAATACGTTTTATAAGTTTTTCCCCTACCAAATTTTGTATGTACACGGTTATTATTTTCACTTCGAGCATTGATCATTTCCTCTTTTTCTTCATCAAAAGCAACCGAATTCAGTTGCATTTTTTTACCGTCCCAAATTACATATTTTTCATCACGAGGTAGCACACGATGGGGATTATCATAAAAAGAAAAAGTTTTCTTCTCAAATAACAGATAATGTAATTTCTCAGGATAAATTGCCAGATAATTTTCTAATAGATCTAGATTATAAGTCCAATGATCTGTCCAGTAACTCTCTCCATATTCTGTGATATGTATCTTTTCACAATTTTTGAGCAGATCGCTGATGAATATTTCTACTTCATTCTTTATGTGTATCTTGTTATCTTTAATAAAAGACAGTAATTCACCAGGTGCAAAAGCTACTTCAGTAAATTCTTTTATTTCATCAAGATCTTTTATATCAAGATGTTTTAAGGCAGCTGCCCGGAAAGATGCTTCGTTCGAAACCTTGAAACGTGTTTCCCTGATAACCAACGGATTAAAGCCATCAAGCTGGATAAGATCATAAAATTGTTCAACATTATTTTCTTTTACGTCTGGATTAAAAAATAGGTCGTTACGTCGATTCTGATTTACATCGCGATAATTACCATTACCCTGTGAGTAATAGGTGGGATTCAATCGATAATCATTATAATCTCTTTCCAGGTCTCCATGCTTGCGAGAATAAAGATGTAATGTCATTTTAGAGTTATTGCCGATTAAGGTATGAGGGAAGCCACCTCGGAGAATATTATCCAGGAAATTCTGTCTTGTATAAAGGTTAAGAACCGATTCGCTACTGGAAAGGAAGTTTTTCTGAGTTAAAGCTTCTATGATGTTTTTATTATCCGACCTTTTTGTTTCCACATAATCCTGGTTTGTAATTATAGGAAGTAAACTGTTCAATTCATCTATCGAACGACTATGTCCGATAATAGAGTTGTAGGTGAAAGATCCTCCTGCCGAAATCGAACTTTTAAAATAGCCCATGGCACTGGGCAAACGATTTTCCAGAACTTGTCCTTCATACATTTTCTGCACAGGATCTGTAAGAAAACGTTCTGGATAGTTATAATCGCTCTGAGAACCGAAGATCTTAACAGGATCTACAATCGGAGAGATCATCCTGGAGCCATCTTCGGCGTCTTCGAATCCCACATAAAAATTTCCCTTTTTTATATGAACTACTTCGGGACGATCGGCAGGTTCAACTTTACCGCGAAAGAAGGGAATTCCTGTTTCATAATTACTAACTTCCACAAATGCTTCTACCAGTCTGCGAATAAATTTTAACCCGATGTTATCGATGCCGTAAGGAACAATCAGAGGAAGTCCGTCCAGACCTTCGAGTTCAAAAGCGTGGTTATTCATATTTTGAATCTTGAGCGTACGGATGAGTCCCGCATATTTATCCTGTGGAACGTTGAAGTAGTCAACCGTAAACTTCAGCCCGAGAGTGTGGTTTTCTTCTTCCAGAGTTAATCTTGCAGGTGCAATGATCATTCTTTGTGTTTTTTTCATTTCTCTCGAAAGGTGATGATTCTGAAAAGGTTCGTAATAGGAGATCGACTCGTGGGAAAGCGGTTTGATGAATGTTCTGAATCCCTGTGAAGTCGTTAGTTGATAGGCTCGATTAGCAGGCAGAAACTCCATTATCGGTTTATCTTTGCCCTCTATTCCCATGCTACAGATACATTGACCTCGATTCACATAAAAAGTCCACATGGGGATGCCGACTTTGCCTGCAACTCCCGGGAAGAAACTTGAAAATAGTTTTGTAGAATTATAGTCTGAAATAACGAATTCACCATTATCTCTTAGTCGATAACGATTTTCTTTCTGGTTAGACAAGAATATCCTCCTTGTTGATAATATTTTATGCAAATGCAGCCTGCACAACATCTTGTACAGGCTGCCATCAATTTGCTACTTCAGCAATACCATGCGTTTTGCATCGACAACATTTCCATCTACTTCCAATTTATAGAAATAAATTCCGGAAGCTGCATTCTCAGCTTTCCATTGTTTCTGATAGGAATTCGCATCACTATAGGTATCAACGAGTTTTTCTACAATTCTTCCTTTTGCATCATAGATATTCAGGGAAACATGAGCCGGTTTGCTAATGGAATAATTTATTGTAGTTATCGGATTGAAAGGATTTGGGTAGTTGTTCCCCAAAAATGCTGATATGACCGGTGCTGTATTTTCGTCAATTCCAGATGCATCGTTATAGAAATAAACATTATCAACATAAACTGTATTAGGTCCTGGATCTGCAGAAATGATCATTTGAGCAAGATGTTCTTGTGTTGTTAAATCTGCAAAATCAGACATCGGAATCTCAAAATGAATCCATTGTTCAGTTGCCAAAGCTGGGTTAGTAGTTTCATCAAAAGTAAGTTCATGTTCTACATCATCACCACCGCTGTATGCGCCATCTGCACCAAAATCTACAAGTTTAATTTTGAATACTGCAGGAGCTGCAGTTGGGTCGGGTGTCCAAATATCTATGCAGAAATATGTCATTGCAGACACGTCAATTGTTTGTGATGTAAACTCAATTCCTGCATAAACCAGGTTTGTATAAAGTTTCACATCATCACCAGCAATCTGCACATCAGTAACATCTGCTTGATCCCAAACAGCTGACCAGGTATCAACTACTACATCAGTATAAGCATTGCTAAATAAAGAGATCACATTAGCTTCTGGAATTGTTGGAACAGGTGCTGGTGCATCAGGTTCAGGAATGGCAATTTGAGGATGGAATGAAATATTGTCAAAATAACAGATATTATCCTGAGTTCTGCCATCTAAATCAAAATCCGGGAAGATAACAATTTGATCATATCCGGTCTCCATTTTTGCAGTAAAATCAAAAGTTAATTCTTCCCATTCATTTACTACAGTGTTAGCAACTTTGATCTCACCCAAAGACCATCCGTCTGGTTTTACCACTTTTATGCCAACATCACTAATTACAGGTTTCCAAACCATAATCTTAATTGTACAATTGGTTTCATCTAAATTAAAAGTTCCAATATCTGCACCATGCAAGGTTTCACAGCCAGCCCAGGGTTGACCTGTCTCTAAAGCAGTAAATTTTGCCACAGTTGCAGATTCGTTCGGTGCTGACACATCGGGATTAGCTATGATCTCTAGCGGTGGATTAGTATCATTTTCAAATACTGTCCA
>LSCM01000140.1 GCA_001577185.1 Cloacimonetes bacterium TCS62
GAAGAACTACTCAAAATTCAGCAAAAGAGTTATGAAGTGATCTTACCAAACTTTTAAGGATCAATAATGGAACAATTCAATAGAACAGAATTGCTTTTTGGGAAAAAAGCTATTGAGAAATTTCAACAATCCAGGGTTGCTGTAATGGGTTTGGGTGGAGTAGGTTCATATGCAGCAGAAGCACTTGCAAGAAGCGGTATTGGGCATTTATTACTTGTAGATTTTGATGAAATTAGTCTATCAAATATAAATCGACAGCTTCCTGCTTTACATAATACAATCGGAGAAATGAAAACGGAAGCTATGAAAAAAAGAATCCTAAAGATCAATCCAAAAATTAAAGTTGATGTACATTCCGACTTTTGTGCATATGAAAACAGGGATGAACTATTAAAAGAGATAGATTTTGTTGTTGATGCAATTGATAGTTTAGGACCTAAAGCTGGATTGCTGGAAGATTGTTACAAAAAAGAAATTCCAGTAATTAGTTCTATGGGGGCAGCTAGCAGATTTGATCCATCAAAGATAAAGTTAGTAGATATTTCAAAAAGTAAGATCTGTCCATTAGCAAGAAAAGTGAGAAAATACCTCCATAGAAGAGGGATACATAAAGGAATACCAGTTATATATTCTTATGAGAAACCGATTCCACAATTCAGTCATGAAGCTGGTTCTGAAGATGATTGGGTTTCCGGACGTGGAAGGAAAAGAGGAACTTTGGGTTCGGTAGTATATATGCCAGCTATTATGGGAATGTGGGCTGCAAGTTATGTACTAAGAAAATTAGCTGGGGAGATTACTTAACTAAAGGAATTCTAAAAGATACAGAATTAAATTAAAACCTACATAAGCTAACACTAAAGTCAAAATAATTATTAAAACAAAGATGAAGATCCGGTAATTCTTAGAACGAAAATGGACTATTCTTTTCTTTTTTCTCTTTTTACCATTTTCACTAAAAATACTGTGTTTCTTACTTTTTTTTCTTTTTTTCATAACTAAAAAATTAATTCGGTTAAGTATAAGATCAAGTTGAAACCCAGATATCCAAAAAAGAGGAAAGCAATTAAAATAATAAGAGTTTGTAGAGTTGAAGATCTTTTGTATTTATTACGATGTACTTTATGACGCGATTTAACAATTTTCTTTATTCTGCGTTTAGGCTTTTTCACTTCAGAATTATTGTCCATAAGGATTATTCCCCTAATTTTTGTATATTATCACTTAATTTACTGAATTTATCTGGCATATTTTTTTTTGCTTTTGCTCCTAATTTCTCAATGCTTTTTACTCGATTCATAAGATTTCCTCTGCCGGTAGCCAGTTTATTTACAGCACTATCATATGCTTTCCTTGTTCTTCCAAGATTTGTGTCTATCTTTTCTAGATCTTCGAGAAATCCATTAAATTTATCTAAAAGAGCTCCACTTTGTCTCGCTATTTCAAGAGCGTTCTTAGTTTGATTTTCTTGCCGCCAAATGAATGCGATTGTCCTAAGTGTTGCTAACAATGTACTCGGACTAACTATCACAATATGTTTATTTAAGGCATATTGATAAAGAGATGAATCATTTTGTAAAAGCACAGCAAAAGAACCTTCAATTGGCATGAACAGTAAAACAAAATCGGGAGAATTTAGATCTTTAATTTCCTCGTAATGTTTTTTATGGAGTCTATCGATATGTGATTTGACAGAATTATTCAGAGCTTTGAGATAGGATAAATTTTGGTCTTCATTTTCAGCATTGATCATTTTTTCATAGTTAATGAGTGAAACTTTTGAATCTATAATAATATGTTTGTCATCAGGTAATTTAATAATTATATCAGGTTGATATCTTTTGGAATTCTCGGAAAAACTTGTTTGCTTTTCGTATTCTTCCCCTTTCTTTAGTCCAGATTCTTCTAATATTCTTTCCAAAATAACTTCACCCCAATTACCTTGAACTTTCACATCTCCTTTCAGAGCTTTAGTTAAATTGTTGGCATCATTACTGATCTTTTGATTTAACTCTTTCAGATTTTTTATCTGTTGAATAAGAGAAGTATTGCTTTGCCGATTTTTTTCGTTTGTTTCGGTTACTTTATGTTCAAAGTCTTTAATTTTTTCACGCAGAGGATTTAAAATTTCATCAAGATTTGTTTTGTTTTGTTCAGTAAATTTCTTTGTTTTTTCTTCTAAGATCTCGTTGGCTAGATTTTTGAAAGAATCGGTGAATTTTTCTTGTAATTCTTTCATCTCATCTTTTTGATTTTTTAATTTTTCATTTAAGCTTGAGTTTATTGTCTCTGAACGAGTGAAATCAGTCTGCAGATCGGTTACTTTTTCTCTTTCAGATGTTAATTCTTGTTTTGTGTCAAATAGTTCTTCTTTTAAAATATCATTTTTTACTTTTAGAGTACCCTTCTTATTTTTGTATATGAAACCTACTACTATTCCACCTAAGATAACACCAATAACAATATATGAAATCTCTACGATAGTTTACCTCCCGGGCTAAATCTTTTCTTCCATCAAGATCTTACCTTCTAATTCAGCTTCTTCGATCTTTTCCATTTCTGCTAGCGCTTTATTGAGTAACATAACTTTTGATCGATAGGGTAGAAAGGCACTTTTAAAACCATTTATA
Source organism: Cloacimonetes bacterium TCS62 (assembly GCA_001577185.1). Classification (GTDB taxonomy): domain Bacteria; phylum Cloacimonadota; class Cloacimonadia; order Cloacimonadales; family TCS61; genus TCS61. The sequence continues at coordinate 2,631 of LSCM01000140.1, forward strand.
ATTATATTCTTAATATCAGTATAGTCAAGATCAAGATGCTTAATAGCAAGCATATATTCTTCAGTCAGAGTTGTATCAGATACCAAGCGGTTATCAGTATTCAAAGTGACTCTAAGCCCGTAATCAAGATAAAATCGAAGTGGATGATTTTTTACAGATTTCACAGATTTGGTGTCCAGATTACTTTTCAAACAAATCTCCAAGGGTATGCGGTGGTCATTAACATAATTGAGTAGATCTCCATCTTCTATCAAGCGAGTTCCATGACCTATTCGATGTGTACTACAATAATGAAGAGCTTCATGGATGCTTTTTGGTCCATATGCTTCACCAGCGTGAACAGTAATATTTACATTATTGTTTAGAGCTAAGTAAAATGCTTCCTTATGTTCTTTAGCAGGATTGTTATATTCAGCTCCGGCTAGATCAAATCCGATTACACCTTTATTTTTATAGGCTACTGCAAGTTCTGCAAGTCTTAAAGAAGTTTCAGGATCCATATTGCGAATACCACAGATAATTACATATGCTTGAATATCATATTTTCTTTCTGCTTTTCTTAAACCTCTGATGACTGCGTCAGATATTGCCGATAATGTTAATCCCTTTTGTGCATGCAAAATTGGAGAATATCTAACCTCTATATATCTAATGTTCTCTTTGGCAGCGTCTTCTGATAATTCGAATGCTACTCTTTCCAGAGCATCTTCAGTTTGTAATACACTTAAAGTGATGTTGAATGCTTCTAGGTATTCATCCAGATCTTTGCAGGTACTACCACAGCAAACTATCTTTTTTAAACTCTTTGTGTCCTTTGCAGGAAGTTCAATATTTTGTTGTTTTGCTAATTCAAAAATAGTTTCAATTCTAAGAGATCCATCCAGATGAACATGTAGATCCGTCTTGGGTAATTTGCGGATAAATTCTTTGTTTAATTTCATAACATTATTCCTTAATTAAAATAATTGATTTCAGATTTGAGCAGAAATTCTTTACCAAGTTTCCCACTTTAATATTTCTTCAATATCCTTTCTATTTTTACTGTTTGCAAATAATTTCACAGCTTTTCCGTAAATATTTTTTTTCTTTTTTGGATAACCAAAAGGACTAATAGCAACAACTCGTATATCTTTAGGGATATCAAGTATTTTCTTTACTTTTTTCTCATTAAAAGCGGCTAACCAACAAGTTCCAATTCCTCGATCCCAAGCTGTAAGCATCATTTGCTGAAAAGCTATCGCTGTGTCTACTAAATAATAATCCTGTCCATTGACTCTACCACTTTCTTTTGGATCAGCGCAAGCAATAATAATTAGTGGAGCATCTTTTATAAAAAAATTAATCTTACCTATAAGACCACTTTTTAAAGCTAGTTTCTTAATATTTTTTTTATTTTTTACTATTATAAATCTCCAACATTGGCCATTTTGGAAAGAAGGAGCGACTCTAGCAGATCTCACTATATCCATAAGTATCTCATCTGATATTTCTTGATCACTGAAACTGCGAATACTTTTCCTTGAAAATATTAC